>JALTGJ010000070.1 GCA_027077185.1 Spirochaetales bacterium
CTTTTTAACAATTTATCCATTTAACTATTGGGGGGTTGGGGCTATCGGCCCCCATTAAAAATTTTTAAAAATGGCACTATATTATGATTTAAAAGTATTTCAAGATGTGTATCAGTTGATTCTTAGAGTATTTGAGATTACAAAGGACTTTCCAGGGAGTATAAATTTACTCTTGGTCAGGATATGAAGCGGGATGCTATTGTGTAGGTTCGCAGTATTTGCAGGGCAAATGATAATCCCGGCTGCACAAGTATATATAAGGACAGAAGGTACCTTGCCTTCAACGGTATCTATGTAATCGATGACGGAACATTCGTCTTCTCAAAGGCAAACAGGTTCTACTACGGGCAGCTGGTACAATGACACCGGATGAAGTTTAGGGGATGGCAAGTTAGAAATGACTAACTACATAAAAAAACAAACTAAGAAATAGTATTTTTTTGAGTTGACAAAGGGGTCCACTATACTCAGACACCTCAACTATCTACGCAGGAAGTTCCGATAATGGAATATATAAAGTAATTTCTTTTAAATAATGATTGGATTGCCAGACTTGAGGTGCCATGATAAAATAAAACTATGGAAAAAGAATTTAACGTTACAGGTAATTGTAACCCGAAGCGTCATTATATGGTAGATATTTCCAATAAACTGAAAGCTGCGCTAAGACTTATTGAAAAAAGAAAGTATTTTTCGATTAACCGACCCCGGCAATATGGTAAAACAACTATTCTGGACGAGCTTGAGCGTCGTCTAGAGGATAAATATATACTAATATACCTCTCCTTCGCAGGTATTGGTGATACAATTTTTAGAGATGAAGCTTCTTTTAGCTCGCGGTTTGTTGAAATGTTAGCCAGAAGTCTCGATTTTTCATATCCAGAAACAGCCGAATCAATACGAAATACAGCAAATAGTGTGATCGATCTGGAAACACTATCTATATTTATTTCACAGTTTGTTAATAAAGCAGATTCAGAAGTAATTCTTCTAATTGATGAAGTAGATAAATCAAGTAACAATCAGTTGTTTGTCAGTTTCCTTGCAATGCTGCGCCAAAAATATCTGCTAAGGGAACGGGGAAAAGATGTTTCATTTCTTTCTGTAATTCTGGCCGGTGTGCATGACGTTAAATCTCTTAAACTTATACTCCGTGAGGGAGAAGAAACCAAGCTAAATAGTCCATGGAATATAGCTGCTGACTTTAACGTAGATATGAGCTTTAATCCCACCGAAATAAAAACCATGCTTGTCAGTTATGCAGAAGATAAAGATGTTAAAATGGATTTTGATGCCCTTGCAGAACGTATCCATTATTATACAAGTGGATATCCATTCCTTGTAAGCAAACTATGCAAAAATATAGATGAAGAGGAAGCAGCACAGAATACTGTTTACAACCCAAAACACTGGACTCTGGACGATATTGACTGGTCCTTCCGCTGGGTGACAAGAGAAAGCTACACTACAACAAATTTTGATGATCTGGCTAAAAATCTTGAAAACAATCCCAGTCTATATGAATTAACCTACAGAGTTATATTCGGTGTAGATGAACAGGGAATTATATTTTCGGCTCTTGATCCTATTGTCAACATGGGCTGTCTATATGGTCTTTTGAGTGAAAAAAAAGGAAAAGTAGTTGTCCATAACCTGATATATGAGCAACTTATTGCTAATTACATGCGATCCAGAAAGCTTACACGTGATGGGGGTTATCCCATTAAGGGAGCACTCGATAACTACTTAATAGATGAAAATCTGGATATTAACAAAATCCTGATTAAATTCCAGGAGTTTATGAAGGAACATTACTCAGAAAAGGATGCTGTTTTTTTAGAACGTGAAGGACGCCTGGTATTTATGTCATTTTTAAAACCCATTGTTAATGGTAATGGATTTATGTGGAAAGAGCCGGTAACTGCGGAAGAGCGCCGAATGGATATTGTTGTAACCTTTGGTAACAGCCAAAAAGAGGTTATTGAATTAAAAATATGGCGTGGAGAACAATACCATCAAAAAGGACTTCTGCAGCTCTCTGACTATCTGGACTTTCAGGGTATTAAGACAGGTTATCTGCTTATTTTTAACTTTAACAAAAACAAAGAATACAGGTCTGAACAGATAAAATTTGCAGATAAGAAGATTTTTGCTGTCTATATTTAATCCAAATTCGTGATAAACGATAGCAATTGAAGATCTCACCATATAAAGGAGTTTTTTTTGAATAATACAATAGAGAACAGTAGGAATGGTAAAAATTCTAAATCTATAAAACAGGGCTTTCTTGAACATCTTAAATATACCCTTGGTGTAGATGAATATACAACAACAGATCATGACCGCTTTATGGCCTTATCCTATACAATTAGGGACAGACTTATAAATCAGTGGATAAAAACCCAGCAAACCCATCATAATAAAAATGTAAAAAGAGCATATTATCTTTCTTTGGAATTCCTTATGGGCAGAGCTATGGGAAATAATATTATTAATATGCAGCTTGAAGATAATGTTGCAGAATCATTAAAAGAACTGGGGTACAATCTTGAAGATCTGGAAGCCCAGGAAGCTGATGCAGGCCTGGGCAATGGAGGACTTGGAAGACTTGCTGCTTGTTTTCTTGATTCCATGGCAACTATGGATCTTCCATCCTTTGGTTACGGCATAAGATATGACTACGGTATTTTTAAACAGAAAATTGATAACGGATACCAGACAGAACAGCCGGATGACTGGTTAAGAAATGGAAACCCCTGGGAAATAGAACGCCCGGATGTTACCGTAAAAGTATCCTTCGGCGGCAGAGTTGAGTCCTTCAATGAAAAAGGTCAGGTTGTATACAAATGGATGGATACCAATGATGTTATGGGTGTTGCATATGATATGCCTATAGCAGGATATGGTGGAAAAACTATTAATACTCTTAGACTATGGAGTGCACGGGCAGCTGAAGAATTTGACTTCCAGGATTTTAATGACGGTGACTATGTGGAAGCCGTAAGTGCAAAGGTACAGGCTGAAAACCTTACAAAAGTTCTATACCCCAATGACACATTGTATCTGGGAAAAGAACTACGTCTAAAACAACAGTACTTTTTTGTAGCATGTTCATTAAATGATATTTTACGGCGTTTCCGTAAATCAGGAGCATCCTGGAAGGAATTTCCCAATTTTGCATCTATTCAGCTGAACGATACCCACCCTTCTATAGCAATTCCCGAACTAATGCGTCTTCTTGTAGATGAAGAAAATCTATCCTGGGAAAAAGCATGGGAAATAACCGTTTCGGTTATGGGTTATACAAACCATACCCTTATGCCGGAAGCCCTGGAGAAATGGCCGGAGCCAATGTTAAAAAAACTGCTTCCCAGGCATCTTCAAATAATTCTGGAAATAAATCAGAGATTCCTTAATAAGGCAATAACTGTTTTTCATACTGATATGGAAAAAATAAAAGATATAAGCATAGTAGAAGAAAGCAGTCCAAAACAAATAAGAATGGCTAATTTATGTATTACAGGGTCTCATTCAACTAACGGCGTTGCAGCACTGCATACAGAATTGCTTAAATCCAGACTTGTGCCTGCCTTTGCAGAAATTTTCCCCCAGAGGTTTAACAACAAAACAAATGGAATTACTCAAAGAAGATGGCTGCTTAAAGCAAATCCGGATCTTGCCGCACTAATAACAGAAACAATTGGGAATGCCTGGATTACAGACTTTGAACAGATAAGAAAACTTGAACCAATGGCTGCAAATAAAGATTTTAGAGAAAAATTTTATGAAACCAAAATAAAAGCAAAACACCGTCTGGCTGATTATCTATTAAAAAATTATGGAATTAGTTTAAATACTAATGCAGTAATCGATACTCAAATAAAACGTATTCATGAATATAAAAGACAACTTTTAAATATTATTCAGATAATTATGCACTACAATAGATTAAGAAAAGGGGAGAGTGACAATTATTCGCCGGTTATATCGTTATTTGCAGGTAAATCTGCACCTGGTTATGATATGGCAAAGTTAATAATAAAACTAATAAATAATGTATCTAAGGTTATTAACAATGATGAATCCATAAACAAACAGCTGGAAGTATATTTTCTAGCTGACTACAAAGTATCCCTGGCCGAAAAAATAATCCCTGCTACTGATATTTCTGAACAAATATCCACAGCCGGAACTGAAGCATCCGGAACCGGTAACATGAAGTTTATGTGCAATGGAGCTATTACCCTGGGAACAATGGATGGTGCCAATATAGAAATTGTACAGGAAGCAGGTATTAAGAATGAATTTATATTTGGACTTAATGCAGAAGAAGTAGAAAAATTAAAAACCAACTACAATCCCATAGAATATTACAGTAAAGATAAAGAAATTAAAGAAGCTCTGGATATGATTTTTAATGATTATTTCAGTTTTTCTGAACCGGGAATATTTGAACCTATAAGAAGAATGCTTATGGAAGAAGGTGACAAATATATGCACCTTGCAGATCTTAGATCCTATGACGATGCTCATCAGAAAGCTTTAGATACCTACAAAAACAAAGACGAGTGGAATAGAAAAGCAATTATTAACATTGCCTCTTCGGGGAAATTTTCTTCTGACAGAACTATAGCTGAATATGCAAAGGAGATATGGAATCTAAAACCGTGTTCTATTTCTTAGAAAAAGTTATTTAATGCAGTTGTATTAGAGACGCCCCAACCGGGCGTCTCGAAAAACAATAACAGGCTTTTGCGGTGCCTATTGAATTGATATGTTTTCGGCTTTTTTCGCCACTGAAACATCATTCCATTAGAGAAGAGCTATGATTTAACTTATAATGAGACACAGCGCAAAAAGCTTGCAACTAGCTTTCTATTGCTTTCTTCAGCTCTTCCACCATCTCTTTTTTCATATTAAAGGAATGTTCAGCAGCCGG
>JALTGJ010000071.1 GCA_027077185.1 Spirochaetales bacterium
GAATCACCCTTTGGGGAGGGTAATATCCATACATACTCATAGTGATTACTTTTTTTATATCAGATACAAAATGGAGTATTAAACCTGAATCCCCAGAGCTTGATCATGAACATTTCAACATAGATGCATGGGAGAGCAGCAACGATTTTGCGTCCAGCCCACTTGACTTATTCCATATTTTTACAATAAAATACTACTATTACTACATTTTTTTGGTAGTAATATGTATTAGCATTCCACTATATTACTATTATCCGGGAATAGATATGCACAAAAGATATACGAAAATTGAAAATTTAATTAAGAAAAATCAATCAGTTTTGATTTTAGGGCCACGAGGCACAGGAAAAAGTTTTTATATAAATTACCTATTAAAATCAAGTATTGAGAAAATTATTATCGATTTACTGGAAACAGAAGCCTATGACAGATTTTTAAAAAAACCTGGAACATTATCAAAAATAGTTGCATATAAACTTGAAGCACATACAAAACTAATCGTTTTTATTGATGAAGTTCAGAAAGTTCCTGCATTATTAAATGAAGTACACCATCTGATTGAAACTGTTGGCAAAAAAGTTATTTTCATTCTTACCGGGTCAAGTGCCAGGAAACTAAGAAGAAGTCATGCAAATTTATTAGCCGGTCGTGCAATATATATTCCTTTTTTCCCATTTAATATTTTGGAAATCGATTTCATCAAAAATTTTGATAAAATAATGCAATATGGAACACTGCCAAAATCATTTATAGAGAAAGATATTGAGTTGGTAGAAGACTATTTACGCACTTATACTCATATATATTTAAAAGAAGAAATACAACAGGAATCACTTACACGAAACATTGATATTTTTTCCAGATTTCTGGAATTTGCAGCCTTTGAAAACGGGCATCCTGTCAATTATTCAAAAATTGGAAAACAACTTGGTGTTTCGTTAAAAACAGTTCAGGGACACTATCAAATTCTGGAGGATACCTTAATTATTACCAAAATTCCAGCCTGGACTTTTTCTATCCGCAAGCAGATGATTCAGATGCCCAAGTACTACTTCTTTGACAATGGAGTGTTGAATTCTTTAACAGGTGAGTTAAAAACAGAATTAAAGGAATCATCTTACAGGTTTGGGAATTTATTCGAAAATCTTGTTATTAATGAAATAATCCGATATAACACACTTATGAAATTTGATTACAGGCTGTACCATTATCGAACAAACCACGGTATGGAAATTGACCTTATTCTTCAAAAAAATATTAAGTATCCACCTATAGCTGTTGAAATAAAATCAGGGACAAATCCAGAAGCTGTCAGTGTTAAGCAGCTTAAAATTTTTAAAGAAGAATTTCCAAATTCGAATTGTTATGTTTTATGCAGAACACCCTATTCATATAAGGAGGATAATATTATTTTTCTTCCATTTCAGGACGGTATTAAGCAAATTTTCTTATAAAAGGCATTATTTTACTCCTCCGAATGTTAATCCACTTATATAATATTTCTGCAGCATTAAGGAAAGAATTATTACAGGAAGTATTGCAATCACACCCATTGCCGCCATATAGGTCCAACCCTGCTGCATAATACCAAAAGTACTCAACATTCCCAGAGGAAGAGTGGTGGTATCTGAATTTGTAAGTGTTAAAGCAAAAAGGAAATCGTTCCAGGAAAATATAAATGCAAAAAGTGCAGAAGTAACAAGACCTGGTTTACTCAAAGGTACAGCAATGTACAAAAAAGCCTGAACCGGATTACAACCATCAATACGGGCAGAATCTTCCAAATCCGAAGGAATGGATTCGAAAATTCCACTCATAAGCCAAAAGGTAAAAGCTGCATTATAAACAGTATCTATAAGAATTACTGCAGTTCTGGTTCCGAGTAGTCCAATGTGCTGCATAATTATTCTAAAAGGCATAATAAGAACTATAGTGGGTAATGCTCTTGTCAGAAGGATTATTATCAACAGAGCTTTCTTACCTCTGAAATTGATTCTTGAAAAAGCATAGCCTGCCGGAACACCAAGTATAAGTGAAAAGATCATAGTTCCCAGTGATATTACCATACTGTTTACTATCCAGCTGTCAATCTCCATTTTTGTAAAAACATATTTGAAATTGGAAATTTCAAATGCCGAAAAAAACTTTGGGGGAAGTTTAAACATTTGAATTCTTAATGCAAGGGAAGTTGAGAGAATCCATACCACAGGAAGGGCAATAAATCCAAGTATCAGCAGGATCATTAATATTCTCAAGGAATTTATTGTTGTTCCCACAGCACTGCTTTTTCCAACCACAGACATATTATACTTCCCCTTTCTCATATATAAATTTTATAAAAATTACACCAATAATCACACCAATAACAAGCAGAACATTCGAAAGTGCAGCTGCATATCCTATCCTTAGATGATTCATACCAACTTCATAAATCCTAAGATTAGAAACTGTTGTAGCAGTTCCCGGACCTCCTCCGGTTATGGCCCAGATAATATCAAATATCTTCAAAGCGTCCAGTGTTCTTATTAGAAGTGCTACCAGAAGAGTAGCTTTAAGAAGGGGTAATGTTATTCTAAAAAAAATTGGAATTTCTCCGGCCCCATCAATCCTGGCAGCTTCATATGGTTCAGTAGGAAGACTCTTGAGGCCGGCCAGAATTATAATAACCATTAAGGGAGTCCATTCCCATACATCTACTACTACTACCGAAAAAAGGGCCAATGATCTTTCTACAGTCAGACCTCTGCCTATATCAAAACCAAATTTCCGAAGATAATAAGTTATCATACCCAGATCAGGATGATACAGAGCTTTCCAAACCATACCTGCCACAAGGGGTGTAAAGACGGTGGGAATAAGAATAAACGTACGGATTATTTCCATTATCCTGTTTTCATGATTCAGAAGAAAAGCAATTGTCATACCAAAAATTACTTCTACAGTTACAGCTGATACTACAAAGATAATAGTTGTAACTAAAGATTTTAGGAACTGTGTATCTGCAAGCATCTCCCTGTAGTTTGCAGTCCCGTTAAAAACAGGTGTCCCCCCAAGTTTAAGATCAAAAAAACCAATAAATATATTGTAGAGTACGGGATACAGAAAAAAAACAACCATATATACTGTGATGGGAACAAGAAACCACATTAGGGTGCTTTTCTTTTTATCAACAGAAAACAATCCGCTTAAAGTCATGAAAATCTCCTAAAAGGGCCGGATAATTATATCCAGCCCTGTGCTATATTAACCAGAACACTTAATAAAGTGCTTTAATTTCCTTCGAGGCAAGATCCAGAGCTTCCTTAGCTCCCAGTTCATGGGTAATAGCCTGGTTAACTCTTAAACCAAGAATGTCCTGTATCTGACTGTACTCAGGTACTCTTGGCCTGTAATTACCGTCACCATCATTAAATACAGTTAGGATTTTACCTAACCAGGGCATTTCACTGTTTAATTCAGAATCTTTAAGAGTTGAATATCTAATAGGTGCGCCATCATTACGCATCCAGTCTTTCTGAACTTTCTTACTGGTCATAAATTTTATAAATTCCCAGGCAATCTCAGCATTTTTTTCAGAAGAATCTGCATTTATAGAAACACCCCATCCGCCAACTCCATAGCCTGCTTTAACTCCATCTACCTTGGGCGTAACTGCCATTCCTGTTTTTCCTGCTACAAGAGATATGGATTCATCCTCATAACCTGCTCTGGCTATACTCCATGACGACTGCATAACAGACTGACCTGTTCTGTATGAAGATTCTCTATCATCCCACCAATATCCAATTGCACCTGCAGGAGCCCAGTTGTCAAATATCTTAACAAAGAATTCAAGTGATTTAACACATTCTTTACTGTTAACAGTTACTTCACCTGCAGAGTTTATAATCTGTCCACCGAAACCTCTCATATATTCCATCCAGTCCTGTGCAACAGCCGGTCCTCTTGCACCATTGGAAACGAGGCCGTACATATTTTTATCGGGCCGTGTAAAAAACTCAGCAATATCTCCAAGCTGATCCATAGTTTTAGGAGTAGCAAGTTCATAACCGTATTTTGTCTTAAATGCTGCTTTTTCTCCTGCATCTTCGAAAAGATCTTTTCTATAAATCAGGCTGTTTGCATAAGCTGACAAAGGATAAGCAATCTGTTTGCCGTTCCAACCGCCCATTACCCAAAGAACGGGAACAATATCATTATAATCGATTTCAGCTTTGTCCCTGTCTATCCACTGAGTAAGATCTCTTGTCCAGCCTTCCTGCTCAAATTGTCCGGTCCAGACAATATCCATAGTTGCAAGATCGTATTCAGCCGAACCAGTAGCAAAATCCTGGGTAATCTTCTGCATCAATTCAACATAACCCAGAATATCAACCTTTACATCTGCTCCTGTTTTTGCCATAAACTCTTTGCTTATTTCCTTTGTATAACCGGAAAACTGATCCGCCATTACTGCAAAGTGGAGGACAGCACCTTCATAGGGCAAAGCCGCTTCAACCTCCGGGGCACTTGTTTTCTGAACGGGCTCCTTGCTGCCACCTGCAAAAACCATTGCACAGGTTAATAGCATAATTGAAACCAACAATAATACTTTTCTTTTACTCATTTTTCTCTCCTATAATATTTTTACATCCGGGATTTTATGGAGTACAATTACTAGTATTACCCCGAAAAGTATTAAAAATTTATTGCAACTCTGAAAGTATCCGGGTCTATGGATCTTTCCATTGCTTTCTGGGCATCTTTAACATTCCATTCTTCTGACAAAAAGTCTTTAACATTTATTAAACGATTAGAAAGAAGATTAGATGCAGTATAAAAATCGATTGTTGACGGGCTGTAAGAGCCCGTAATAACATATTCACCATAATGAATTTTGTTTGGATCTATTGTTATAGGATCATTTGGATGAAATGAGCCGTAATAGACTATAG
>JALTGJ010000072.1 GCA_027077185.1 Spirochaetales bacterium
CTGGATACTACTGTAATGGAAATTTAAATAGTATAAGAGGTTTTTATTAATGAAGTTCTTAAAAAATCTCTCTGTTGGTAAAAAGATACTTTTTGCAGATATGTCCATTCTCTTTTCGGCAATGCTATGGGGGGGAGACTATGTTATCTCAAAATATGCTTTGGAAGTTATACCTCCTGGTTTTATGAATGCAGTTCGGTTTTCTATTTGCGCTCTATTAATGCTTGCTTTTTTATGGAATAGAATAAAAAAAATGAGCTCTTCTGATATTTTTATTGGCCTTATTACCGGGACGATGATGTTTGGCGGTTTTATAGGACAAACCACCGGGTTAAAGTATACTACTGTTGGGAATAATGCTTTTTTGACAAGTGCATATGTTATTCTAGTCCCATTTCTGGCCTGGATTCTTACAAAAGAAAGACCTGGAAAAAATAGTTTTATTGCTGTTTTGTTAACTGTTATAGGAATAGGTTTTCTTACATTACAGGGAAGTTTTTCAATGTCCAGAGGTGATGGGATTACACTGATGGGGGCTGTTTTTTTTGGTATGGAACTTGCTCTCCTTGGTAAGTATGCAAAAAAAATGGATGTTTTAATTCTTGCATTTTTAGAAGCAGCCACTGCAGGTTTTCTTTTCTGGATCTATACATTTTCTTTTGAATCCGTACACATTGTCTGGGACAGGAATCTTGTATTATCAATGGTTTATATAACTTTGTTTGGTTCAGTTATTACCCATATAACTGTTACTGTAGCTTTAAAATATACAACGTCAAGCAGAGGGGCTGTACTATGTGCTACTGAGTCCCTGTTCGCTGTTTTTCTTGCTGCAATATTTCTTGGTGACCGTCTTCGAATTAGAGGTTGGATAGGGGCTGTTTTTGTACTTGCTGCTGTCCTTGTTGCAGAGCTGGGGTTAAATATTTTTAAAAAGAGGAATTAGCTGTTAAGAGTGATCCTGAAATCGGGATTCAGGAGGATCCATCAAATCTTAGTATGTATTTTTTCCTTCAAAAAAAACCATTTCTACTTTTACTTCAGGAATTTCTTCTACAGGAATATCAAATAGATTATTGGAAAGAACAACTAAATCGGCCTTTTTCCCAACTTCCAGTGAGCCTATTTCATCTTCCAGAAACATAGATCTGGCTCCACCCATGGTAAAGGCATAGATCATTTGTTCGAGAGTCGCTCCCTCTTCAAAAGGTGGAAGGGGGCCTATCTCATTTTTGCTGTATTTATCTTTTTGTTCGGTAGTTCTTGAATATGCTGGATTTTGTGCATACTTTTCATCAAATATTCTTTTAGGAATATTTCTTGTAATTCCAGTATATATTGCATACATCGGATCTGGTTCTGAAACAAAAAAATCAGAATGAACTGCCATATTTACTCCAAGATTAAAAAGGCTTTCAACAGGATACATATTGTTAACTCTCTGTTTGCCCAAATATGGCATGTAGAGATCCCAGTAATAATCATCTGTCGCCATCCAGTAGGCGGATAAAATTGAAGTTACACCCAATGTTGCCATTCTCTTTTTATCACTTTCTGTTAGCCATTGACAGTGTGCAAAGGACGGCCGTCTATCTTTTTTCCCGTTGATCTTTTCAAGTTTTTCAAGGGCCTCAAGACCATACTGTGCTGCAGCATCTCCAATTTGATGGCAATGAATTTGGAAGTTTTCTTTATCCAGAGCTATAAACGCAGCGAGAAGTTCATTGTCTTCAAAATTTTTAAACCCTCTATAATCTTTTTCTCCTTCATAGGGTTCCAGCATAAATGAGGTTCTTTCTTCTGCTACTTCATCCAGAAAGAATTTAAACGCATTTACCTGAAAATACGGAGTTGTATTTACAGTTTTAGAAAGTTCTGTTCCCTTTTCTATTTCCTTAATAAGGTTTTTTGCAGGATCAAGATACCAGCCTCCCCGGTATCTCCAGGTGAGTTTTCCTTCTTCTGCGCATTCCTTATATGCTGACCAGTAATTTTTTTCTTCCAGAGCTACGTGTGCATCAAATACTGTTGTAATACCGGTTTTACCAAAAAGTTTTTCAAGGGCTATAATATCTTTTTTATATCTTTCCTTTGAAATTTGAGGAAGATGTTTAGATACAAGATTCATTGCGCCTTTTTCCTGGAGAAGACCCGAAGGTTCTCCTGTTTCAGGATCCTTCATAATAATTCCATCTTCAGTCTGGCTTGTGTTTTTTGTAATATCTGCAAGCTTTAAAGCAGCAGAGTTTACCCATGCAGAGTGCCCATCTCCGGATACTATATAAACAGGACGGTCTTTTTCAATGGAATCAAGCCATTCTTTTCTGGGTCCGGTCTTGTCAAACACTGATCTGTTAAAACCTCCACCTCTAATTACTTCCTGTTCAGGATGTGCTTCTGCAAACTCTTTTATTGCTGCAATCATTGATTTTTTATCGAGATTTTCAAACAGAGCTACCTGATTCATATAGACATCAGCACTCATTAAAGGATGCATGTGTGCGTCTATAAATCCCGGTAATACCATTTTACCCTTCAGGTCGATTGTTTTAGTATTAGTACCTGTGTACTTTTTTATTTCTTTAGAAGTACCAATAAAAATAATATTCTTATTTTTTACAGCCAGAGCCTCTGCCCATACCTGTTTTTTGTTAACTGTATAGATACTTCCATTAATAAATATTGTATCTGCAGTTAATATATCTGTTTTTTTATTCATAGTTAGGATTCCTTTTGATTATAAAAAAAACCGCAGAGCACAAATGATCTGCGGTTAATAACTTGAGAGCTATAATTATTGTAATACTTTCTTAACAGCATTTTCAAAAACATCAAGAACAAATTTCGCATCATTATCTGTATGACAGGAAGATACAAACCAGGGTTCCCTGGAATCATAGTCCGGCATTACACCGTTTTCAATACAGTTGTTTATAATTGCATCGTAGGTATCATGGTCTCCCTCTGCCCAGTGTTTATATTCTTTACATACCGGTTCTTCTGTAAAAACAATTCCCGGCATAGCATCAGGTCCCTGTATTACATATGGTACCCCTGCAGCATCAAGAATCTTTTTCCAGCCTGCTTTTAATAATTTACCATGGGCATTAACCTTATCAAGTTCACCTGCTTCTATAAGATCAAGAACTTTGTCAGCGGCAGCCATAGATACAACATTTGCACCAAATGTACCTCCATGAGGAATTGCTCCCGGACCTATTTCTCCCATAATATGTTTCTGACCTGCGATTGCAGCTGCAGGGAAACCGTTACCAAGACATTTTGCATAGGTTACAAGGTCAGCTTTAATATTAAAGTATTCCTGGGCTCCTCCCTTTGCAATTCTGAAACCTGTTTTTACTTCGTCCATAATCATAACAATACCGTATTTTGTGCACTGTTCTCTAATAAAATCAAGAAAACCATCCTGGGGCATAATGGATGCCTGATTTCCAAGAAGAGGTTCAACAATTATACACGCAATATCCTGCCATCGTTCTTTAAGTTTTTTCTCAAGAAGTTCTTTGTTGTTAAAGGGCAGGGAATACATAAGATCGCCTACGGATCTTGGCATTCCTGAACCCTGGGGAACCAGGTATGGATCGTTTTTATAACCTACACCTGAAACAGGAGGATATGTATTCCATAGGGAATAATCATGGAAACCATGATAGGCACCGTCAAATTTAAGAACCTTATCCCTACCGGTAAATGCTCTTGCGATTCGAATTGCACTCATTGTGGCCTCTGTTCCTGTATTTGTCATCCTTACAAGATCAACGCCAGTCATATTTTTTATTTTTTCAGCTACCCTTATTTCGTATTCATTGGTCATAGCAAATGTTGTACCCATTTTAATTGCTTCGGATACATATTCATTTATTTCATCTCTGGCATGACCTAAAACTACAGGTCCAAATCCCAGCCTGTAATCAACATAACGTTTATCATCCTGATCCCACAGGTATGCGCCCTTTGCTTTTTTTACAATGAGAGTCGAATCATCACCCCAGTATCTGAAATTGGATGAAACCCCCTTTGGAATGGACTGTGCAGCTCTGTCAAACATAGCCTTACTTTTTGGTCCGCTTTTCATTTTATCTACCTCATTTAAAATTTATACTCTAAATATTAATACCACTTAGTGATATTACGACTCTGATTAAGTGATGTTATGTCCCTGTTATCTTTTAAAACAGGCAACATAATGTAAATTATCCAACTTCTTCATTTTTGGAGTTTCACTACTGCAATGCTCATCTGCATAGGGGCAGCGTGGAAAGAAACTGCAATTTATATCATCCCCTGGAATAATAGGAATATAGCCCTTAATTGGTATGTCTTTTACCTTTATTGTAGGGTCAATATCGGGAACTGCTTTGATAAGTGCCTGGGTGTATGGATGAGCAGGGTTTGCCAGTATTTCTTCTGTTGGACCAATTTCTACTATTTTTCCAAGATACATAATTGCAATTCTGTCACATACATATCTTGCAGTGGAAAGGTCGTGAGTAATATAGATAAAGGAAATATTGTGTTTTTCCTTCATTTTTAGAATAAGTTTTAGTACTCCTATTCTTACAGAAACATCCAGCATGGATACTGGTTCATCTGCAATAACAAATTCAGGTTTAAGTATCATTACTCTGCCCATGCTTACCCTTTGCTGCTGCCCTCCGCTTAGAAGGGATGGGTATTTATCCCAGTATTCTTCTACAGGTATCAGCTCTACCTCTTCCATAGCTCCTTTGATAAGTATATCTTCTTCATCAATTGTTTTCGCCAGTTTATGAATTCTTACAGTCTGTCTAAGGGTATCTGCCACTGTCCTTCGTGGGTTAAGAGATCCAAAAGGATCCTGAAAAATCATTTGCATGTGTCTGCGATGGTTTCTCAGTTCTTTATTGCTTAAAGCTAAAATATCCTT
>JALTGJ010000073.1 GCA_027077185.1 Spirochaetales bacterium
ATCTGGTAAGTGTTGGTACTGTACAGAGAAGCAGATATAAGATTGATTCAATCAGGAAGGCCGATGAACAGGCTCTTGCAGATTTAGCAAAACAGGTATCTGTAGTAGTTAAGGCTAAGCGTGCTGACAAGAATTCAGATCTATATGGTTCAGCATTCAGTGAAACAAATTATGAGGTTACATCCACCTATATTAGAGGTTTTTATGTACTGGCCAGATGGAGTACTGATAACGGGAATACTTATTATACCCTTGCAGTTTGCCCTGATAGCCAGTAGGCAGAACAACTGGGTTGTAGTAACCCTTTATAGTATTAGAATCGGAGTATAAATAGAACAGGGAGATTAAGATTATGAGAAAATTAATAGTACTATTATTAACAGCAATATTTATTGTATCCTGTGCAACCGGGGGAGCCCCCCAAACGGGTACAGATAAGGATCGGCCTGAATGGACAAAAAGTTTTCCTGTTGAGGAGGGCTATTACATAGGAATAGGAACCTCCAATACTGGTAATGAGTCTGATGATAGAAAAAATGCTGAGGACAGAGCAAGAGCAAATATTGCCGCATCTATTTCAACCAAGCTGCATAGTGAGACTGAGATCTATACCCGTGAGGATTCTGACGGTAATGTATACAACTATGCAGAGGATAAAATAAACGCTGTTGTAGAACAGAGTCTGAGTGGAGTTGAGACAGTAGATACATATTATTCTCCGGAGGCTGGTTCCTGGGTATATATGAAACTTTCTATTGCTCTATGGGAAAAAACTCAAAAAGAAGAAATGGCAGCACTTATTAACAGAATAAAAGAATTTTTAACTCCTGTTTTGAGTGATTTCGACAGACCTCTTGTAACTAAAATTCAGGAGCTTATAAAAGCAAGGAATCTAATACTGGAATCCCCATATGCTGGAATGTTAAAAACCAGTTTAAATGGAGAAAGCGGTTCGTTGATAGATTTGGTTGAGAGTAATCTTAAGCAGCATATGGATTCAATTTATCTGACAATCGACCCCGAAAATATAGGTGTTGAGACAGGCCAGTCAACTGATATTTCCATAACTATCAGTTCAAATAAAGCTTCAAAAATGGGTAACTTTCCTTTTGCCCTTGTTTCAGATGATAATAAAATTGTGATAAGTGCCCTTACAGATCAAAATGGTAAGTTTAAGAGTGAATTAAAATCCACTGATCTAAGCATGGGTATGAATTATTTGAATCTTGTTCTGGACAAAAAGACCATAGGGTTTGATGATTCTTTACGTTCATTAAGTTTTCCTGAAAAGGAAATAATAGTTGATGTACAGACTGTTTCCATAGGTTTGGATGTGTTAATGCCAGAGGGCATAGAGCTTTATGGTGCTGAAGGATCAGTAAAATCCCTTTTTTCTGCTGGAAACCTTCCATTTAAAATAGGACCAGTTGATTCTCCTTATATTAAATTTGATATTCGTATTTCAGATTTCCCAAAATATCTTGAGGGAGCTCCGGATATGGCCCAGGCAAATGCTGTTATTTCTCTGGTTAGAAGGGG
>JALTGJ010000074.1 GCA_027077185.1 Spirochaetales bacterium
GGTAAATAAGCCCTTATTTGTTCTTATCAGTATAAATGCCATAGCAACAGGAGTGTCTGTAGCTATAAGTGGTGCAGCATTTGATTATTTGTATGCCCTGGCTGGTATTTTTGGGGTAACAATGATGATTATATATTTTAAAGATATTTTTCTGACAAAATATAGCAATTAAGTGACTGTATAAGAGCTTCAATTCGACAAAAGGAGCAAAAATGAAGAAATTGCCTTTTAAAAACAGAATTTTAATATCCTGGGGAAGCTGGTCAATTGTACACTGGAAAAAAGCTTTGGCAATTGTACTTGCAATAACCCTTATAATGATCTTTGGGGCATCCAGGGTAGAGATGCAGATGACATACTATTCCATACTCCCTCAAAAAAATGCCAATGTTCAGGATCTTAAAAAAATAATAAACACTTTCCCTCTTGGTTCAGCAATAATCGGGGTAATTGATGCACGAGATATATCTGATCCACTGGAGGCTGAAAAAAAGGTAAAAGCTACGATCGATGCTCTGGAACTTGAACTGGGGAAGGCAAAGTACAGCCAATATATTAAACGTACTATGGGAAAGATGGACATGTCTCTTTTTAAAGATCATGGAGTAATGCTTTCAAAAAGTACAGATATTAAACGGCTGACAGATATGTACAGTAATTTACAGCTTGTCCCTCTATTGCATAATTTAAATAATGATTTTGAAAAGGAATACTCCGGTAATGAGGAGAATCTATCAGATAATGAAGAGATGGCTGTTAATCAGTTTAAAGGTCTGGATACCCTGGTAACCCTTATTGATATTTCTGCATCCGGTAAAAAAATATCCCCGGAGGATGTTGATCAGGCTTTGGACAGTTATCTTTTTGGTGACTCATATATGTTAAATAATGATAACCGGATGGGACTTATTATGATTGAACCTGCCTTTACCATGGATGATATTGCTTTAATGAGTGAGGGGGTTACGAAAATTGAGGCTGGTGTTAAGAATACAGCATCTGAGTATGGAATTAATGGAGGTATTACCGGACTGACTGTAGTCGGAAGAGATGAGATGGCCACATCCGGCCAGGGGCTTGCAGGTTCAAGTTTTATTGCCATTATTCTTATTTTAGGGTTAATGATTTTTGCCTTTCGAATGTTTTCTGCTCCTCTTATTTCCGGTATACCACTGGTTACAGGAATTATCTGGACTATAGGTCTGGCAGGATTTATTGTTCATCGATTAAATATAATTACAGCAATGTATATGATAGTTTTACTTGGACTGGGGATTGATTATGCTATTCATCTTCTTACGGCATATATTCAGGAGAAAGAAGAAGGGGAAAATTTACAGGATGCTGTAATTGATGCTCTAACAAAAAGTGGATCGGGAATAATTGTAGGGGCTCTCACCTCGGCAGCAGCATTCTTTATGCTGAGTTTTTCGAAAACAGAAATGGTTAGTGAGTTGGGTATAATTGCCGGTCTTGGAATTATAAGTGAGTTGTTTGTTATGATGTTAATGATTCCACCTCTGTTAGCCTTT
>JALTGJ010000075.1 GCA_027077185.1 Spirochaetales bacterium
ATAAAGGACAGAAGAATATCAAAATATAAAGATCTTGATAATCTTATAGAGAATATATCTGAAATTGGGTATCTCCCGGAAGGTATTGTAGCAGCCCGTATCGTCCATATACTGGCTAAACAGAATAAACTAAAATTACCAATATGTAATATGGTTTATAAGATTCTGAATAAAGAATTAAAACCATCTACAGGTATTGTGGAAATGTTAAGGGGAATGAATTTGTAACCTCGATACAATTGCCATTGTTTATAGTTGGAGAAAAATTATCATAAAATTCGCAATCACTCGGTTACCCTGGTTAACAATTTTTTTTATTCAATTTCCGTACAAGAGCCTTCAAATATTTCATATTCTCAACTGTATATCCGTCCCATTTCATAGGGAAAAATGAATTATTATGAAATAAAGGTTCAGTATTAAGAGGCAAAGAGCAAAGTTTTTTACTTTTCTCCCATAAAACAGTTCCCGGAACAGGAGAATATTCGGCCAAAGAAACCCTTATGCCTGTAGCAGATGCAGTTTTTACAGAGCGTTCCACATCCTGCCAATGCTGTTCAGGCAGCCCTCCCAATACATACGCTGTTATATTACCCTTTGAGAATTCAGCTTTTTCAAGAACTTCCACTACCCTGTAAATATCATCTTCTGAAAATTTATCATCATGCTCCGAATGGAAATCACTGGATGAGGATTCATATCCCAGGCGTATTTCCTGAAATCCGGATTTTTTCATTAATACAGCTGTTTCCCTGTCCAGAAACTGAAGATGAACAGCATTTGGAAGGTAAAATTTAACCGGCAATTTTTTTTTTAAAACCAATTCCAGAAAGGGTTTAATACCATAATTGCTGTTTACAAGGAGGGCATCATCGTAGAAAGCAAAATTTCGGGTTCCAAAACGTTCATGCATTTCAAGCAGATTTTCAAAAGTATTTTCTACATTCCCGGAAACAAATGTTTTACAAAGAATATCTGATGCGCAGTAATCACAATGAAATGGACAGCCCTCGTTAAGTCTTATTATTCCGGAATCAGACCAGACTTCTTTTAACATAAGAGGCCACGGAGGTATTGCACCACCAGGTGAGGGAAGAGAATGCTTTTTTAGAATATGCTTAACAGATTTTTCTACATTACTGCTAATTACATAATCAGCCCCGGTAGCAAGTTTACAATGATTCGGCATAAGATTTGCATAAATCCCCCCTATTACTACCGGAATATCAGGATAAGCACTTTTAGCTATTTTAACAGCCTCAACAACACCATGGTACCAGTAAGTCATACCTGTCGTAATAAAAATAAGGTCAGGGTTAATTTTACTTATTTTCTTTCTTAGAACATCCTCCAAGACTCCGTAACGCCCAAAATAACGTTCAGACTCCACCCCCGTTGGCAAAGGAGCTCTCATCCTGGGGAATTTACCCGTTCCATTGGACTTTCTCCTGGGAATACCAAGAGTATTGTTTGTTTCTTTATCCGTATAATCCAGTCCGTTAAGATAGAAGACATCATATCCGGATTCTTTAAACCACCGCCCCAGACGAAGTAGCCCATAGGGTTTTAGATATAGATCGAAAAGGGCAAATTCGTATATTGGTGGTTGAAATAATAATAATCGTGGTTTTGATGATTTTAAACTCATAATTGTATAGATAAAACTAAAACCTTTGATTTGACAAGAGAATTAATCGATTTTTACCAGAAGGGGCAGCCTGGTCGCAACTTCGTTGCTGCTCGGCTATGCAGCCTCCGCCACCCAGGGTCAATAAATTGATCCTGGGGACTGCCACTACTGGACAATTTATTATCTTTTTGTTATCTTAGCTCTTACATAAACGGCGCCGTACCCAAGCGGTAAGGGAGAGGTCTGCAAAACCTTCATGCACCGGTTCGAATCCGGTCGGCGCCTTTTCAACCGTCCCATGGGGCGGTTTTTTTATTTAAATAATTTTGCTAAATTAATCTTACAATTCTTAAAAATATCTGATACTAACATTTCTTTTTCTTTATATATCTCTGGTTCCAGATATTTTCCATCAGCAGAAAGCCTGTACTTAAAAAGAATTCTGTCATTAGGTGAAATAACCCAGTACTCCTTAACTGCATGCTTCTCGTAAAGTGAAAATTTCTGATGCAAATCTTTGGACATCGTAGATGGACTTAGAATTTCGACAACAAGATCAGGAGCTCCCATACATCCCTTGTCATCAAGTTTTTTCTTATCACAAATTACTACCAGATCCGGCTGAACAACAGTTGAAATTTCCGAATCCTTTTGTTCAAAAAAATCAGGAAACCGTATATCAAATGGTGCGCAGTACACTTCACAGGAGTCTTCAGATAATAAATTATGCACCTGGCTGACCAATTCAACTAATATGAACTGATGCTGCCTTGAGGGTGCCGGAGACATATCAAAAGCTACTCCGTCTATAAGCTCCCATCTCTCACTCTCCGGCCATAAGCTATAATCGCCATAGTTAAATACTTCATCTTTTTTAGGTATTGCCACTTTCATTCCTCCATTATAACTACATATATGAGGAAAGTTAAGTATTTGCTTCACAAAGAAAGATTTACGGTGTGCAAATATACCAGTTGGTATGTTTATTGACTTTTATGACTTCTACAATACTAAATATATCCTGCATCTCTTCCAGTCCGGTACGAATAAAATTAAAATAATCTCCACCCTCTATAAATTCAATAATATCTGTTAAAATGTTTCTAACCGGACTGTAATCATGGAAAAGAACCCTGCCCCTGGATAATCTTGCTGCCTCTAAAAATAGTTTCTTCCTTTTAAGACTATCCAGACCATGTGCAACAAAAGCAAAAGCAATTAAATCGAAAGATTTATCTTCAAATTTAAGTCCTTCAATTATATTTCCATATCTGCATTCAAGACCTCTTCTTAGACCGTAACGTATCATATTATCCGCCATATCAACACCAAGAACATCAAATTTTCTATCTGTAAAAGCTTTTGTTAATGCCCCGGTACCACAACCTACATCCAGAACCTGGCCCCTATCGGGTAGTTCCAGTTTATCAATATTTTTTGTTAAAACTTCAGCATAATTCCTGGTCTGACTTTCAAAAAACCAATTATATCCCGGGGCAATAATATTAAATAATAGTTTGTGGGATTTAAGATTCATACCTTAATACTATAAAGGTTTTTTAAATACAGAACAATATCTTTTTTATTTAACTATTTGCGCTGTCCCACATTTTGGACTATAATAGTGGTTGTTCTCTAATCCAGTGATAATACACTGCGCAATATAGTCCTCAAATCCTAAAAGTGGACACATCGCACAATTTTTATTTTCATAAAATTGAATAATAACATCTTGACTGTATGGGAAAAGGGGAGTATTCATACGGCAGAATATTTATTATCTTAAAAAGTCTCTCTAAAAGGAGCTAAAGTGCGTAGAAAAGATAAAAATAAAAAGCCCTTCGATTTCGCAGAATATCCACTGCTTTTTGGACACAGAGGATGTTCAAAACTTGCCCCTGAAAACACCCTGGCTTCTTTTAATAAAATTCTTGAGAACAAAATACCGGGAGTTGAACTGGATGTTCATCTTTGTAAGAGTGGTGAAATTGTAGTTATACATGACCTTAATCTAAAACGTACTACAGGACTGGATGCTCCTGTTTCTGATACCAGTCTGGTAGATATAAAAAAACTGGATGCAGGTTCCTGGTTTGATAAATCTTTTATAAATGAAAAAATTCCTACTCTCGATGAAGTTTTTGAACTAATGGGAACCAAAGTATACTATGATATAGAAATTAAACACAGAAACAAAAAGTATGGAGAACTTGAAAAAAAGCTGACAGAGAAAATTAAGCAATGGAATTTCCAGGATAGAGTAATTGTATCCTCATTTAACCCAATAGCAATATTTGGTATTAGAAAAGCAAACCCCGCACTTAATACTGCAATTATTTATACTAAGTGGAAAGGACTTCCCTGGTATCTTCGAACAGGGGGAGGTAAATATATTTGTAAACCCAATATATTAAAACCCACTCGCCATCAAATAAATCCTTTTACAATGTTTCTTAATAAGAAAGTTGAAGGATATACTGTTATAACCTGGACCGAAGATGATCGTACTAAAGCAGAAAAGTATATAAATACGGGTGTTGACGGGATTGTTACAAATGTACCGGAAAATATGCTGGATATTTTTCGTAAACGGTGGGAAACGTAGGGGTGTATTGCAATACACCCATACGTTTCCAAACACACCCATACGTTTCCCAACACACCCATACGTTTCATTATATCCGTTCAAAATATCTCTTTAATTCCCATTCGGAAACATTTTTTTCGTATTCTGCAACTTCCAATACTGCATGTCTAACATAATGATCTACAATATCATTTCCAAAAATTTCTCTTGCAATTTCTGAATTATTAAAATTTTCTGCTGCTTCTTTTAAAGATCCGGGTACTTTGGGAAGGGAATCATCAGCATAAATATTTCCCTTTTTTAATACAGGAGGTTTAATTTTATGCTCCACTCCGTACAACCCTGCAGCTATGGTAGCAGCAAATGCAAGGTAAACATTTGCATCTGCCCCGGGAAGTCTGTTTTCTATCCGAAATCCCTGACCTTCCCCTACAATTCTAAAACTTGTTGTTCTATTATCGTAATCCCAGGCTATTTTTGTAGGAGCAAAAGAATCATTACTAAACCTTTTGTATGAGTTTATTGTAGGTGCAAAGAAAATAAAAAATTCAGAGGCAAGAAGATTTAGACCTCCCAGAAAATATCTGAAAAACTCACTTTCACTGCCATTTTCAACAAATACATTTTTACCAGTCTTTTTATCAACAATACTGGAATGAATATGACAACTGGAGCCAGCATCGGA
>JALTGJ010000076.1 GCA_027077185.1 Spirochaetales bacterium
TTGAGGGTGTCAGAGATTGGATGGAAAAAACAATTGTACATACCGGGAATTCTTTATCCTTTGTAGTTGAAGAAAAAATTGACGGAGTCTCAATTGTTCTTTACTATAAAAAGGGTATTTTGGATTTGGCAGCCACCAGAGGCAATGGAAGTGTTGGTAATGATATTACCGAAAATGTCCGGACTATAAAATCTGTACCTCTTCATCTTACAGAGGATATAGATATTGTTGTAAGAGGTGAGATCTTTCTTCCTTTAGCAGAGTTTGAAAATATAAACCTGCAGCAGGAGGTTCCCTATGCTAATCCAAGAAATTTAACTGCCGGTACTTTAAGAAGGAAAAAAAGCAGTGAGGTAGCGGCTGTTCCTCTGGATATTTTTGTCTATGAGGGGTTTTTGGATAATATAAATCTTAATCATACAGAAATACTGGTGTATCTAAGTAAGCTTGGTTTTAAGGTTAGTAATAAAATTGGAGTCTTTTCCCCTACGGTAAGCTTAGGAACAGAAGATTCAGCTGGTGCAGGGATTAATCCCCGGTGGTTCCATGGAGAGTTTAACTTACTTTCAGATTATGTTGAAAGACTGACAAAGGAAAGAAAAACTCTTTCCTATGAAATAGACGGATTGGTAATTAAAGTAAATGAAACAGACGTTAGAAAAAAACTTGGGTTTACAGGGCATCACCCCAGATGGGCCATTGCATATAAATTTGAATCTCCTGAAGGTAGCACTGTTGTAAGATCAATTGATATCCAGGTTGGCAGGACTGGCAGAATAACTCCAGTGGCCAGGGTAGAACCTGTTTTGATTGGCGGCTCAACAATTTCCAATGTAACTCTTCATAATCAGGAATATATTAATCTATTGGAGCTGGCAATTGGTGATACAGTCAGTGTTTCAAAAAGAGGAGATGTAATTCCTGCAGTTGAAAGGGTTATTGAGAAAAACGAAAGTAATAATGTTGTATGGAAAATGCCTTCTGTTTGCCCTTCATGTGAATCTGATTTAATATTAAAAGGTGCTCATCATTTTTGTATAAACAGGGATTGCGGGGATCAGATAAGGGGTAGAATTTTTTACTTTATAGGTAAAAATCAGATGGATATTGATGGATTTGGGCCGGAAACAGCAGATTTTCTTATTAGTCACAATTTTATTAAAGCTATTCCTGATCTTTACAGTTTTAACTATAAACGGCTTGAGGGTTTCCCGGGTTTTGGTGGAAAAAAAATCAGACTTATTTCCCAGGGGGTAAAAAAAAGTCTGGATCAGCCTTATAGAAGAGTGCTGCCTTCATTAGGACTGCCTGAACTTGGTAAAAAAGCAGTGGAACTTCTTATTAATGCCGGACTTCGTAATGTAGATGATCTTATAAAGATTGCAGCAGAGAGAGATATAGACCGGCTTGAGCAAATAAAGGGAATAGGGGCAAGAACGGCAGAAATAATTATAAATGAGTTTTCCTCAGGAGCTACCATGGAACTTATTTCAGAATTAAAAAAGGCAGGGCTTAGTTTTAAAGAAGATGAAATAGCAGAAAAAAATGTTCTTCCGCAAATTTTTTCCGGTCAGACCTGGTGTGTAACCGGTAGTTTTGAAAACTTTAAACCTCGGTCTCTTGCTACAGCAGAAATTGAAAGACGGGGTGGTAGAACGACATCTGCTGTTACAGGTAAAACTACACATCTGCTTGCAGGTGAATCTGCAGGCAGCAAATTACTTAAAGCCCAAAATTTTGGAACTATAATTGTAGATGAAAAAGACTTTATGGAGATGCTTAAATAAAATGGATAATACTATTGCTGCTCTAAAAGAAAAAGGATATGGAATTATTCCACCGGAACAATATTTAAGTGACATGGAAAAAGATTTTCTGGATATCTGGAGTACTGCAAACTTATTTACCATGACTTCGATTGAGAGAGGATATGCTCTGTTTAAAACCGTGGAATATATTGTTAAAAATAAAATACCAGGTGATTTTGTTGAATGCGGAGTCTGGAAGGGCGGTTCCTGTATGATTATGGCAATGACTCTGGAGCTTTTTGAAGACACAAATAGAAAAATATATCTTTATGATACTTATGAAGGAATGCCCAAACCAACAGCGGAAGATGTTATAACCTGGAACGGGCGCAGTGTTCTTGAAAAATGGGAAGAGGATATATCCGGTAAAAAGGATAACTTCGGCTCCTGGGCTGTAGGACTGGAGGAAGTGAAGGCCAATATTTCCAATTGTAATTATCCTTCAGACAATTTTATTTTTGTACCCGGGGATGTTGCTGAAACCTTAAAAGAGATTAAGCCGGATAAAATAGCTCTTTTGCGTCTGGATACTGACTGGTATGCATCTACAGTTTTGGAACTGGAAATATTATATCCTGTTCTTGTTGAAAGAGGAGCACTTATTATAGATGACTATGGTCATTTTGACGGTGCAAGAAAGGCCGTGGATGAATATTTTCAGAATCGAACTATTTTTCTAAGCAGGATAGACTATACTGGCAGAGTTGGCATAAAGCTTTAAAAGAATTTTAGCTTTGTTTCTATAAAGCACTTTAAATCTACATAATAATTAGTTTTTTCTCATTTTAGATTCTGAATGTTGACCATTCCTGTGATATTATTCTATTATTGATTCTTATACTTATATATAAATTTGTATATGAGACTTTTGTGATGTCTATTGAGTTGATATGTTTTTGGCTTTTTTCGCCAGCTCTACTGCTATGTGATAGAGAAGATGTGTTATCAAAGTTCAAAATGTGACAAAGCGAAAAAAGCTTTATATGAAAGGAGTTTTTGTGAAGAGGGTTCTATTTTTATTAATAATAATGCTTGTGGCTTTAATAAGTATTAGTGCAGAGGAGAAAGCATCTCCTACTATAGCAATTATGGATGTTGCAGCTACCAATACCAGTGATGTTAAGTCCCAGGTTATATACGAATATATTGTAGATGTTGTTAACAAAGCAGAGTTGTACACCATTGTAGAAAGATCAGCTCTTCAGGCTGCCATTGATGAGATGCAAATTGGTTCTTCCGGGTTGGTTGATGATACAACAGCCGCACAGATAGGAAAGTTGGCAGGTGCAGAGTTTATTTTGATATCAAATTTAATAGTTGATGATGGAATTACTTATCTTTCTACAAGAATTGTATCTGTAGAGACCGGGCAGGTGACCAATACTGCTATGCTTCAGGCTGGGGATGGTGAGTATATAGCCTCTCTTGCAAGCAGAACAGTTTCTGAACTTTTGGGAGTAGCAGAGGTCAAAAAAAATGAACTTGTAAAGGAAGAAACAGCATCTTCTATAAGTCAAAACTCTTCTAATAAGACTTCTGGTGAGCCTGCAAAAGTAAATAATGAAGTTGGAGGAAGTGTCGAATCCGAAGGAACCGCGGCTGGTTCGGTGAAGAAGTCCAGGAGTTCTATTTCTATTTCCCCTTTTGGTATTGTTCCTCTATTGGACAGTGGAACTATTTTTAAGATAGGATACGGAGTTAATATTGATTTTGACTATAGTCTCTCTCCGGGGAATGGCGGTCTAAGTATTGGTGCAGGTGCCGGATTTCTCTATGATAAATCCAAAGACACCGTTCTTTTCCCCTTTGATTATGCAGGGATCCCTTTCTATATTAATCTAAAGTATAATCTTATACTTGGAAGGTTTTTTCTTGCTGCAAAAATTGGCGGCGGGGGTACATATAATATTTTTACTTACACAGCCGGTACTCCCTTTGGTATTTCTAAACCCCTTCAATCCCTTAATCCTGCAATATTTCCAGGAGTTTCTATTGGATATATGATGGGCAATAATTTTGGACTCGCAATATTCGGGGACTGGTCTATGACCTTTTTTACTTCACGCCCCTATACAGCTGTAAATGCCGGTCTGGCAGCTGTAATAAACCTGTAGAGACTTCAAGGAGATAGATAATGAAGAAAATAACAGTTTTAACATTAATTGTTTTTATATTTTTAATAGTTTTTACAGCCTGTACAAATATGGATCCCCTGGGAATCGCAAACGGAATTCCCGAAGGGTATAACCCGGATGCAGTACCGGATGCAGTAGACAATGACTGGATTTACTATGCTGAAGGCAGTACTATTAAAAAGATGAGGTTGGATGGAACTGAAATTTCAACTGCATTTACAGTAAACTATTCTCAGGGTGAAATAAGAAAATTACTCCTGGATCCTATCAAACAAAAAATATATATTTTTAATTATTTTGCTGCAATTACAAATGATATCTACCAGTATAATTTAGATGGATCCGAAGAAAAGCATGTTGTTACAGCTGGAACTTCAGATATATATGATATGGCTATAGACCATATTCATAGTTATCTTTACTATTCATGGAATGGTGGTATTAAGAGTATTAATCTAAACGATTCCCTCTTAGAGGCTAATGCCTTGACTCTTAGCATAGGTTCTCCGTCTTATCTTTTTACTGACTATCAGGGTGGGCTTTACTTTTTTGATAATGCTCTTGTTTATAAGGTTGATACAGTTGCTACAGCAACTAGTCTTAATGTCACACCTGCGATAACTATTAGCTCTCAGGGTCCAATTACTGATACCGCAGGGAAAATAGTATACTATTATGAGTCTTCTCTATTTAAAAAGATAGATTTAGATACAAGTGTATCAGTAAATATTGTAGATCCTTCTGCTTCAATAGTAGGGGCTTTGAGTCTCTACGAAAAAGGTGGGAGAATCTACTTTTATAGTGATGATGGGGCTCAGTACAAAATATACAGTATTGCTTTAGATGGTACAGATACGAAAAAGCTGATACTTGACAATGGCTCAACACCAATACAGTCTTTTGATATTCTTGCTAAATAAATCTTTCTCTTTATAATTCCAAACAGCCTGGTTAGTAT
>JALTGJ010000077.1 GCA_027077185.1 Spirochaetales bacterium
ATTATCTTTACTTCTAATAATTGTTTACAGGATTATGACAGAAGAGAAAGATAAAAAAAGAATTAGAAATATGTTTGGTACTTATGTTACTCCCCAGGTTGTAGATCAGCTTCTTGATAATCCTCCTGAACTTGGAGGTGTTGACAGAGAAATTACAGTTTTATTTTCTGATATCCGAGGATTTACCCGGAAGTCTGAGGGGCTTTCATCCCAGGAGCTTGTAAAATATATTAACAAATATCTTACTGCAATGACTGATGTTATTCTGGAAGATGACGGAACCCTTGATAAATATGTCGGAGATGAAATAATGGCCTTCTGGGGTGCTCCCATCGATCAAAAAGATCATGCCCTAAAAGCATGCAGATCGGCTCTAAGACAAATGGCGGCACTAAGAAAATTTAATGAGGATATGCCTGTAGAAAGACAAATTGATATTGGTATAGGCCTTAATTCCGGAATTATGACAGTTGCAAATATGGGCTCGGATAAAAGAATGAATTATACCCTTATGGGGGACAATGTTAATTTGGGAGCCAGACTTGAAGGAACTAATAAGGTTTACAGAACAAATATAATTATTAGTGAAAATACCTATGGCCTGGTAAAAGACCATGTAATTGTTCGGGAACTGGATAATATTAGAGTACAGGGAAAAAATAAACCTGTTTTAATATATGAACTTGTTGGTTTAAAAGATAATGAAGAAACCACGAGTATTACAAATAAATAACAAGATTTTGATTAAAGAAATTTTTAATAGGGGAGTGTACCTTCTTCCCCTATTGCTGTTAGTCCTGGTATTTTCAAGCTGTGGTATTGCTGTACCATATTATCTTAATCCTCCAACATATTTTACAAATTTGAGTTTTTATAACGCATATATTAATGATCCTAACTTTGCCAGGGGTTATGAATTTTTTTACAGAATTTATGATGACGACAGTACAATAAGTTCTACAGCCATAAACGATGCTGCTTCTTTTTTTAACAATACTACTTTGCTTGGCCTGATTAGTAATACCAGGTCTCTTTTTGAAAGCAGCTATTACAGAAGAATATTTCCTGTATCTGATAGTATTTCCACAGATTTTTCAAATCCGGCAGTGGCACCAGTCATGAGAGTCGATCCTGTCTACTTTGATAAAACAGATTCATCTAAGAAATTTCAAGTTAATATTAATATTATTGGTACTGGTGAAGGCAGCATTACAACAATTAATTATTTTCCAACAGCTGCATACCCAGAAACAATTACCTTTAAAAGAAATATTACAGTTGATGGATCTACATATACCCAGAAATTGTTCAATTCTTTTTATACAAACCAGGATGACGTTCCTGATACTATTACTGATAATTCAGGAAGTATAGCTTTTTTTGTTGTACTTTACGGCTTAACTGATCAGTTTGTTTCTGTATTCAGTGATGTTGTCTATATTGGTTCAATTGACAATATAACAATAAATTAAATTACGGAGGACTTTTTTGTTTACATTTTATTTTAATATCGGTCTTGCTTACCT
>JALTGJ010000078.1 GCA_027077185.1 Spirochaetales bacterium
AGAAGAGTCCTGTTAATTAATAACATAATAAACTCCTATAACTTCCGGAAAGCATCAAGGTCTTCATTTTTACCAACAATCAGCATTATATCCGATTCCAGAAGAATCTCAGAAGCATCGGGAAATACAGCATTATCTGTTTTAACAGGATTCCCTTCCTCATCAATACTTAGGGTCGTTCGTAATATAGCTACAATATTTACATGCATTTTATTACGAATATTAAGTTTGGCCAGGGTTTTCCCAAGAAAATCCTTCGGGACATAAACTTCAGCAACACTAATATTCTCAGTTACAGAAATTCTATCCAGTACTTCAGGAGATATAAGACGCTGAGCTATACGCTGACCTTCCTCAATTTCAATATTTACAACTTCATCCGCACCAACCTGACGAAGTACCTGGTAATGTATCTCTGTAACTGCTCTTGCTACAATATAGGGAATCCCCTGACGTTTAAGGATTGCAGTTGTTAATATACTTGCTTCAATATGCTCGCCTATTGCAACAATAGCAACACTAATATCCGCGTAGGGGATTTGGTTCATAGCTGTCTCATCTGTAGAGTCCAACAGAATGGATTGAGTAGCAATATCTTTTATTTTTTCTATAAGAGCGGGGTCCTTGTCTATTGCTATAACCCGGCCGCCTCTTTCCGCTATAACTTCACATACTTTCAATCCAAAAACTCCAAGCCCTATAACTGCAAAAACTTTATCTTTCTCTTTTGCCATTAAACACTCCTACTACTTCTTAACTTTACCCTATGGATATATCTGCCTGTGGATATTTAACATTCAACTGTTTATGCCCTCTGGATGCAGCAGCAAGCAGAGTTAATGGTCCAAGACGGCCAATAAACATTAAAACAATTATAACAAATCTCCCAAAATCACTCAAATGAGATGTTAAACCTGTCGAAAGCCCAACTGTTCCAAAGGCTGAAACAGCTTCAAACAATATATTCTCCAGGGGGGCACTTTCTGTCAGTGCAAGGATTGCAGTTCCAGTCATAACTGCAACAACTCCAAAAAGAAGAATCATAAAAGCCTTCGAAACCAGTTCAGCAGGAATTGATTTTTTTAATAAAATAACATCATCTTCATTTTTCCATGCTGATTTAACAGCTGCACCTAAAACCGCCACAGTATTTACCTTTATACCTCCGGCTGTGCTTCCGGAAGCTGCTCCTATAAACATAAACATCATCATAATTACAAGCATTGCAGTTGATAGGTGTTCAAAACTTACGGAATTAAAACCTGCAGTTCTAAGTGTAACAGATTGGAAAAAAGCTGACAGATACTGAGCCCCCAGACTCATACCTTTAAGAGTTCCTCCATGTTCAATAGCATAGAATAAAAAGGTCCCTGCCAGTAGCAGTATAAAACTAATAACCAGAACTATTTTTGTATTCAGGGTCAAAGACGGTTTTCGAATGGTCCCTTTTGCACCTGTATGCTGTAACTTTGAAAATAATACAGATTTTAAATTTATTATAACCGAAAAGCTGATACCACCGGCAATTATTAAAAAGGCTATACCACCGGAAATAAGCAGACTGCTGTTAAAGCCTGTAAGACTATCAGAATAGAGAGAAAACCCTGCATTGCAAAAAGCAGAAACTGAGTGAAAAATAGAATAAAAAACAGTAGATCCCGGTCCCAGAGCAGTATTTTTTGTGAATCCTGCAAAAAGTATTAAAGCTCCAAAACCTTCAATTAGAAAAGTAATGCCCACAATAGACTTAAGAGTTTTAGAAATACTGCTCATATCATCATTACTAAGCATATATGAAATAAGAAACTTATCTTCAACAGACATAGTCCGCCTTAGTATAAATACAGTAAAGTAACTTAAAATCATTATTCCGAGTCCACCAATCTGAATTAGTACAAGAATAATTACCTTACCCCATATACTAAAGTAGACAGCTGTATCTACTACAACAAGCCCTGTAACACAGACAGCAGATGTGGCGGTAAAAAGTGAATCAATAAAAGACAACCCATTACCTTCCATTGCTGTAAAGGGCATCATAAGAAGAAGTGTTCCACCCAAAATTATCAGTAAAAAACTCATAAAAATAGTTTGAGCAGGGTGTACATGTATATTTTCCAGAAGAGAGGCAAGTTTTTTAAACCTGCTTAAAACCTTTAGTAATAAAAATAGATTCCTTACAACCAGAACCATCATAGCTGCCCCTGAACTTTTTGGGCTCAGGGGAGTAAAAAGAATAATTTTGTTATACACAAACAACACTATAAATATAAGGACAAAAAGTATGGAAAAAATATTTTTCCTAATATAAATAGTCTTATACACAGCAAGTCTGTATTCTAAAAATACCTCTGTTATTAGGAGATACAGTATAATAAAATCCAGGACATTGGTTAGAACAAAAAAAACGTTTGCAGAAAAATCCATCTGCTCAATAAAAAGCGAAACAATACTTAAAAGAAGCGTATATACAATGAGTAGATTTAACTTTTGCTCACTTTTAACCATCATTCCTTAAAGAGGATTCTCTACAAGATACTTCTCGGCTTCAAGAGCCGCCATACAGCCTGTTCCTGCAGAAGTTATGGCCTGACGATAAACTCTATCCTGAACATCTCCTGCAGCAAAAACACCTGGTACACTGGTCTTTGTAGAATCTGCTTTTGTTAATATATAACCCGTATCATCCAGCTCCAACTGCCCATCAAGAAATGAAGTATTAGGGCTGTGTCCTATTGCATAAAACAGACCCTTTGCTTCCTGCTTATATTCTTCCCCTGTTTTCACATTTTTCAGCAGTGCATATTCAAGAACTTCTGAACCTTCTACATCAAGAAGAACTGTATTCCATAGAACAGTAATTTTTTTATTGGAAAGAACCCTTTCCTGCATAGCTTTGGAGGCACGAAGCTCATCTCTTCGGTGAACTACATAAACCATACTTCCAAATTTGGAAAGGTGCATTGCTTCTTCCATAGCAGTATCACCACCTCCAATTACTACCAGCGGCTGATTTCGAAACAATGGAAGTGCTCCATCACAAACCGCACAGGCGGAAATTCCCTTTTGCCAGAATTTTTCTTCATTGGGAACACCCATTCTTTTAGCGATAGCACCTGTTGCAATTATTACAGCACCAGCTTCCAACTCCCGTGACGATGTTTTAACCTTATAAGGACGGGAAGACATATCAACTGACTCTACAGTTTCTGTAAAAATTTCAACACCCTGATTAGTCCCCTGCTTTCGAATAGTTACCATAAGTTCAGGACCGGCAATACCATCGGGAAACCCAGGGAAATTTTCTATTTCATTTGTTGTTGTAAGCTGCCCTCCAGGGGCAATACCTCCAGCCATCCAGCCTTCAAATAAGGTTGTATCCAAACCTGCTCTTGCTGCATATATTGCCGCAGTATGACCTGCAGGTCCGGAACCGACTATTATTATATCTTTCATACATTCTCCTATAAATGACCTATTGCAAATAGTAGAGACGCAGCGTGCTATTCAGCACGCTACGCCTCTACAGGAATATAATAAAAACTATATGTAACGTCAATAATTGGACCTAATATCCAAGATCCAGCATAGCATCTGCTACTTTTCTAAATCCGGCAATATTTGCACCTCTCACATAATTAATATAACCGTCAGACTGTTTACCTTCACTTACACAAGCTGCATGAATATCTTTCATTATTCTACCAAGCTTATCATCAACATCATCTGCTGCCCAGGAGTATTTCATTGAATTTTGAGACATTTCAAGACCTGAAACTGCGACTCCCCCTGCATTTGCAGCCTTTCCGGGGCCAAAGGGTATTTTATTATCAAGGAATTTATTAACTGCATCAGTGGTACAACCCATGTTGGATGTTTCAATTACATATTTTACACCGGATTTAATAAGAGTATCCGCATCATCAGAATTAAGCTCATTCTGAAAAGCACATGGGAAGGCAAGGTCAACTTTTACTTCCCAGGGTTTTTTACCTTCAAAAAATTTAACACCAAATTTTTCTGCATAGGGCTTAACTACATCGTTGTTTGAAGAACGAAGCTCAAGCATATAGTCCCATTTTTCCTGGGTTCCAACACCATCTTCATCAAGTACATATCCATCAGGACCGGAAATTGTTACAACTTTTGCACCAAGTTCTGTAGCTTTTATACAGGCTCCCCAGGCAACATTTCCAAACCCTGAAACGGAAATTATTTTACCTTTTAGTGTATCATTATGAGCTTTAACAACTTCATCAGCAAAATAAACACTGCCATAACCAGTAGCTTCCGGCCTAATTAAAGAGCCGCCCCAGTTTCTGCCTTTTCCTGTAAGTACCCCTGTATTCTCGCCCCTTAGACGTTTATACTGACCATAAAGATAACCAATCTCCCTGCTGCCTACACCAATATCTCCTGCAGGAACATCTGTTTCAGGTCCAATATATTTTTGCAGTTCTGTCATAAAAGATCTGCAGAATCGCATTATTTCTGTATCCGATTTTCCCTTGGGGTTAAAGTCGGAACCCCCCTTACCTCCACCCATAGGCAGAGTAGTAAGACTGTTTTTGAAAATTTGTTCAAATCCCAAAAATTTCAAAGTACCCAGAGTTACACTTGGGTGAAATCTTAAGCCGCCCTTGTATGGTCCAATACTATTATTAAACTGGACTCTGTATCCCTTATTTACCTGCAGCTCCCCTTCATCATCTTCCCATTCAACTTTAAACATAATTGTTCTGTCAGGCTCAGTAATCCTTTCGAGGATTTTAGCATCAAGATACTCAGGATCATTATTAACAACATCAATCACAGATTCCAGGACTTCACTTACCGCTTGAATAAACTCAGGTTCACCGCTATTTCTCATTTCCAG
>JALTGJ010000079.1 GCA_027077185.1 Spirochaetales bacterium
CATTAAAATTTTCTTATTACCATAACTTTTTGGAAAAGAAAAATTCATTAAAAAATCTTGTTTTTTTACCCGCTTTGCACTAATATTATTACTGATAAAAACGCTTATTATCGTATTGTTTTTCCATAAAAATATTTAATTATTTTTCTATCTTTTCAACAACTTTTCAACAGCCTTTGTTAATAGCTTATTCATAACTCAGTTGATAAGCTGTTAAAAACAGGAAATTAACAATTTTTCTATTTTTTTTCACAACACACTGTTTATAGAAATTTTTATTATTTTAGTATGTTAAATTTATTTTAAACATACTAACCGTCTTAATAACAATAATAAAAAGATTATTTAATAAAGAGACATCCCATGACACTGAACTGTACCGTATCACGATCCGATTTAATGGAAGGTCTGAACAGCCTGCAAAATATAACTAACAAACGAGCTACCCTTGCCATTCTTTCCAATGTTCTCATAGAATCCATAGATGATGGTCTCATTCTCACAGGAACAGATCTGGAAGTAGGATTACGGGTAAAAGTTCCTGCTGAAATCCATGACCAGGGAATTTTAACACTTCCGAGTAAAAAAGTTTTTGAAATTGTACGTGAGTCAGGAACTGATTCCATAACTATCCAGGAAACAGAGAACAGCTGGGTTATTATATCTGCAGGCTTGAGTACTTATAACCTTGCCGGTATGCCAAGTGATGAATTTCCTGATTTTCCTGAATTTGAAGAAGACAATTTTGTTTCCTTTGAAGCCGGTATTTTTGCAGATATCATTGATAAGATTATTTTCTCTGTGGCAAATGAAGAAGAAAATGCCTATTCCCTGACAAATGTCCTTTTTGAAACAGAAAAAAGAGATGACAGATCGTATGTGCGAATGATCTCATCTGATGGTCATCGTCTTTCCATCATGGAAAAAGATGTTGCAGCGGATGTCGACCTGCTTGATATACAACCAGGTACACTTATTCCCAAAAAAGGTATTCAGGAATTAAAAAAATTCTGTGATAACTGTGATACAGTTGAGCTTTCTTTTGAAGAAAAACAACTCGTTGCAAGAGATAGTGAATCCATTATGATTATACGCCTGAAAAAGGGTGAATTTCCGCAGTATAATGCCATTGTAGATGCAGTCCAGCTTGAAAATAAAATACAGATAGAAAAAAATCCCTTCCTTGATTCGCTCAAACGAATAAACCTTTTTACTGAAGATATTTTTCACACCATTCAGCTGGAAATTGAAAATGGAAAAATGATTCTCACTTCACAGAATGTTGATCTTGGGAACGCAAAAGATGTACAGGATGTCAAATATGACGGCGAACCGCTTCTTCTCGGTTTTAACTGCCGTTATTTTATTGATGCTCTCCAGGTTATGGAATGTGATGTGGTTGAAGCTTACATCAATTCCAATAACAGTCCCTGCCTGATGAAGTCAGATATTGATGAAGGCTTTTTGAGTATAATAATGCCTATGCAACTCTAACGCGGATAAACCGCAAGTAAGTGCCTTGT
>JALTGJ010000080.1 GCA_027077185.1 Spirochaetales bacterium
AAATACTCAAGCAATGCAGGTGCAGCATATGCATCAGACACTGTATCAAAAGAAGATTTTTATAATAAGATAGTATCTTTCGGATTTAACAGTCGTACAGGTATTCCATTTCCAGGAGAAACTTCCGGAATACTTAATAAACCTGAAAACTGGTCCGGCAGATCAAAACCAACAATTGCAATTGGTCAGGAAATATCTGTCTCAGCCCTGCAGATTATAACAGCAGCAACTGTCATAACAAACCAGGGAACTCTGCTGGAACCTCATATAATTGACAGGATTGTATCCCCGGAGGGGAAATTAATTAAAGACTTTCAAAGAAAGCAGGTAAGACATGTTATCAAACCGGATGTAGCTAATTCCATGCTTCTTATGATGGAAACTGCCACTGAATCCGGAGGGACAGCAAGAAGAGCTGCAATAAAGGGGCTTAGGATATCTGCTAAAACAGGAACTGCACAAAAAATTAATCCTGAAACAGGAAAATACTATGATCATTCCTTTATAGCTTCAACTCTGGCTATTTTCCCTACTAATGATCCCAGAATAATTATGTATATGATGATTGATACACCAAAGGGAGATCAATTTTACGGCGGCCGAATAGTTACACCAATAATAAAAAAACTTATACTGGAACTTGTTAAATATATGGATATACCTATAGCATCAGAAACTGTTATATCACATTCAGGACTTATTAAATTGGATTCCGGAACAGAACTTTCTGTGGGGGATACTCTTCCGAATCTAATTGGTTTATCCAAGAGAGAAATACTTCCCCTTATATCACTTCCTGATATTTCTGTTACAATTACTGGTGAGGGATGGATAGTAAAGCAGAGTCCGGAGCCTGGTACTAAAATTTCGAAAGGGATGACTATTCATTTGGAACTAAAATGAGTTTTTATAAAAAAAATTTAGATACTCTTACTAAGCAATTCCCCAATTTTAAGGCTTATACTCCTGAATTAACTTTGGAAAACTCTGATTTTATTATTTCCAAAAGTAAATCAGGGCTCCCCACAGCAAAAGTAAAAGGGAAATTTATTCATTCCAACAGAGAACCCGTAAGAGAAGCAGAAAGACTTGTAAAGTCAGAACTTCCGGATAAAATATCATCATGTGTTATTGAAGGCTTCGGACTTGGTTATTTTATAGAAGCAATTATGCAGCTAAGACCTGAACTTCCACTTGTTATTGTGGAACCCTCAGAGGAAAGATTTTTTAAATCACTTGAAATAAGAGATTTTACAAAGATATTTACATCTCCTCAGGTTAACCTACTTCTGGGTCAAAGAAGTGAATATATTAGAGAAATATTACCCGGACTGCCCAGGGGTAATATACAAATTTTTAAACATAGATCATTGTACGAGCTTGACAGAGAGTACTACCTGGAAGTTGACAGATATATCCAGCATTTTCTTTCCAGAAAAGCCGTCAATTCTGCTACCCTTAAAAAATTCGGGAAGCTTTGGGTACGAAATTTAATAAATAATCTAAATTATTTACCCGAAG
>JALTGJ010000081.1 GCA_027077185.1 Spirochaetales bacterium
CCCTGTTTCTTCCTGAACCTCTCTAACTGCGGCTTCAATGGCCATTTCCGCAGGTTCTATTCTCCCCCCGGGAGCATTTACCTTACCTGCACCAAGACCTGTTTTTTTGTTAATTAGTAAAACTTTACTATCTTTGAAGATATAAGTTATAACTGCAGATTCTTTTGGTTCCCAGGCATCCCAGTCTACTTCTTCTACAGTATCCGGATTGTCAGGGAAGGATAGTTCTTCTGCAGCTTTTTTTTCAGCGGCCTTTACTTCTTCCTCTGTTTCGGGTTGGCATTTATCACATAGATTATTGTCCCAATAGGCAATTTTACTAAAGCTTAGTTTGTCACTACAGGAAACACATTTAGTTTTAAAGATAAACATTTTAGGACGAAGCAGATAAACAAGTAATCCTGCAATAAGAAAAGCAGGTATTAAATACATATCTGCTAATTTAAAATGCTGAATTAATACAAGTTCAACCTGTAAAAACAATAAAACACCGGCTGCCCACAATGTGGCAAGACGTTTTTTATTTCCATGCTTAACATGTTTTCTCTGGGTGAGATTAGCTATAAGAACAGCCATCATTAAATAGTATAGAGGTTGGGATAGTTTTGTTGCAATCATGGAAAGACACTACCTTTTTAAAATACCAAAGTCAAGAAGTCTCTTGTAGCATAAACCAGGTTTTTAGGTTATTATGTCTGAATGCAGGAAGTACAAAACAGTTCAGATACACAGGATTTTTTGAAAAGCCTTGGTTTTCCAAGTGTAAGAATACACCATTCATTTAACCATTTTGATTTTACCAGGGATTCGAGACGAATTTTGGTAATTGGGCCGATGGGGTCAGGAAAAACAGAATATTCATCCAGAGTATGGAGAGATTCACTTGTAGCGTTAAAAAAAAGTGGTAAAATTGCAGAACTTACATCTACGTCAGGAGCGGATCGCAGAAAAGTTTTTTTTATAAGGTCAATGCTGGATAAAAATCGTTTTCCGGATTACCCGGATGATGCTTTGGCATACAGGGGAGGTTATGAACGCTGTGGAGACAGTATTGCGCATATAAATGATTCCTTTGAACTGGAGAAGATTTTAAGCAATAATAAGAAAGTTGGTACATGGATAATTGATGAAGCTTCTTTTTATGATGAAAGACTTGTCTATGTTGTTAGAAATTCCAGTATAAGTTTGGGGTTGAATTTTGTTTTTCCCACTTTAATTCTGAATTTCCGTAAAGATATTTTTAATTCGACTGCAAGGCTAATGCTTGAAACCGCTACAGATGTTTTCCCTCTAACTGCATATTGTGAACATAAAGACTGTATAGAAGATTCATTTTATACCTATAGGTACTATCTTATTGAGGAGGAGGAATGTCCATCCCTTTATTTTGATCCCCTAATTGTTATTGGTGGAGACAGGGAAAAACTAGGTTCTTTGGAGCCCAATTACTGTACAAGATGTGATATTCATCACTATTTACCTGGTAAGGAGTACACTTTTTTTACACTAAAACCACTTGGTGAAAGTGCAGCTTCCGGGAAAACTGATCCTTTAAGAGATGAATTGTCTGCTCTTAAATATAAAATAGAGGAATCTATTCTTTATAAGCACCTGCATGAAAGGTATGACAGTAAGCAGGAAGAAAGAATAAACTTAAATTCTCTTAAGGTTGATTTTATCTCAGAGAAAGCACTTATATATCTTTTTGCAGAACAGAATCTTATAACAGAGGATCTTCTGTTAAAACTGGTAGAGGATCTACAGCTTGATCGTAGATATATGGAAAAAACTCTTTCGGATAACAGGCGGCCCATTAAGCTGGATCAGAGGCTGCTTCTGTAAAGTATCTTTTTTCATTAGCAAATTCATACAATACTTGCAAAAACTCCAAAAACTCGTATAATACTGAGAGGTATATAGGGAGAAGAGTATATGATTTATAGTGAATTAAAAAGCAGTCATGATATAAAAAATATTGTAAATACTATAAAAAAAGAGTTTAGAAATTTGTCCCAGTTAACATTTCCTGCTTCTTATGAGACTACTATGAGTCAGAAGATGGTTTTACCAATTTTTCGCAATTTGCAGGTTGTTATGAAAGTTGAAGGTCCTAAAGATCTACTTGATGTTCTAAAAGAAGTTCTTGAAGAGGAAAAATCAAAATTTTATTCTAATAACTAGAAAATATAGCCTTGGATGCATGGCCGAGCAGCAAACTTGTTTGCGACCAGGCCCCTCAAATCCTAAAAGTGGACACATCGTACAATCCTCAAATATTGGAATGTGCTTTATCTTTTACAATTAAAATAATAATAGCAAAACTTACTAAACTTGCAGCAAAGCTTACAACTGCCAGCCCTAATACTCCTTTACTGTAGTAGCTAACTGGTCCTAATGCAGATGCTGCTGTAATTCCGGCTAACCCAAAAGTTGTACTCAGACTCATTACCTTTCCCCTTTGTTCAGGTACCTGTTCTGTTAAAAGGGCAAGATTGCTAACAGTTGCAACTTCAAAGAAAATTCTTGGAAGCATAATTCCCAGTATGGCCGGGTACAAACCAATATTAAGTACAGGCATTAGAGCAAAGGTAATTATCATTCCAGCAACTCCAATGGCAACACTTTTTTTCTTTCCTATTCTATCTGCTGCAATACTAACAAAAATACTTGCCATAAGATCACTAATACCAAAAACAAGGGCTACTGTTCCTAATTGAGATGGGCTTAGATTGTATTCCTGTACAAGCCATCCTCCATGTATTATCATAATATGCATAATTGCGAACATATTTAGACCCTGAACAATTATGGTTCCCCAGGCAGATCTGGCATTATGACCAAGATAAAAAAATTGAGCAATATTTTTTAATAAAGAAGTATCCCCTGTTGATATTTTTTTTATTGCGGGCTTATTGTGTTGATTCGTATTTTCGGAAGCCAGGGTAAAATAAACCATTGAAGCAAGAATTAAAAGACTGCCTATAATAATAAATGGACTGCGCCATGAGAACTCTTCTATTAGATATCCTGTAGTAAAAAGTCCGAATATTCCTGCCAGAGCCCAGGAATATTCAACAATACCAATTCCCCTGGCCCGTTTATTATAGGACAGCTTCGTGCTTAAATACGCATGTAGATTAGGTGTAAAACCAGCCTGGCCAATGCCTGTTATTATAATTGCTCCTGCGAAGAGTACAGTATTGTGCGAAAGCCCTGCAAGTATCATACCTGCACCACTTATAAAAAGACTTAACTGTAGTATTAATTTATGACCAATTCTGTCTGCTACCGCTCCAATTGCAGGGGCAAAGAGTCCTGTAAGCCCCCTTAATGCTACAAGACCTCCCATTGAGACTGCACCTATACCTATTCCTGCTGCAATTACAGTTAGAAAGGGGTTAAATATCTGAATGCTGGTATCTATAAGTACTTTTGCACTTATACCCATTAGCAGCAGATATGCAATTCTCTCTTTTCCCGGTTTTTCAGACAATGTGTTAGTTCCTTATAAGCTTTTTACGCTGTATCCCTGGTCGCAACTTCGTTGCTGCTCGGGTATGCATCCAAATACATTTTCTACTTGAAAAGTACTTCTTCTCTAACACAAAGTAATATAGCTGGCGGAAAAAGCCAAAAACAAGCTGAATTGAATACATCGCAAAAGCCTCCTTATGATTTTCTAATTATGTTGCGGATAAATTGTACCCTTGTTTAGAATTTGTGCTGTTTGCAGATCCTATTTTATCTGCCCGGCATCTGGGGTTCTTGCAAGAATATACTCTGCATATTTTTTATCAGTACCCATTATATGATTTGTTAGCCATGCAATTAAAAAATCTGCAATATTATCAGAAAAAATATAGTTCTTATTTTCATTTAACTTAACAGCTTCTTTTGTTAATTTAATATGTTCCTTTTTATGTTCTTTTAGACCTGGATACTTATGTTCTGCCATAAAATCTTCTTCATTTGTAAAATGTTCATGTGTATACTCAATTAAGCTATCAAATGTTGATTTAATTACATCTTTTTCATTTTTTGTATGAATTGAACCCAAAAAGCTGTTTAAAAGGTTTAGCAATTTTTTATGCTCTTCATCAAGAATGGGAATGCCCAGGGAATATGAGTCATCCCATGCATATAGTTTGTATCCGGGTGCAATATTTTCAACATTCTTTTTATCATCAGTGGAATCAAGATCATCGAGGAGGTCGTCTTCTGTTTCATCATGAATAAGGAGTAAAATACTTTCTCCCTTCATTACTATTGTATCAATTCCCGGTCTGTTTATTTCCTGTCCATTTAGACGCTGAATTTTTAAAGCCTGGGAAGCCTCTGTTGATGTAAGTATCTGCTCAATGTTTGTTTCTTCAGATTTAAAATGTTTATACATTTTTAAGGAGTATCCCATAATTCCACTTGTAGTCAGCTCCAGGTGGGTTGTTTCATTTTGTTTACTGTATTCGGAAATAACCAGCTGAGCCATTTGCTGTCCTCCCAGCTTGAGAGGGTAAATAACTGAATTAGCTCCTGCTCTGATCATTCTTTTTTCGCCTTCGGTTTTGTATCCTCTGACAAGTATAAGGAGATCCGGATTGATCTCTCTTGCGGCTAGGGTAACATACATATTTAAAGAATCGTCTCCCAGGCAGATCACAACACCCTTTGCTGTTTTAATTCCGGCGTCTATTAAGGTTGTATCATAGGTAGCCTTTCCATTGACAACAAGATATTTCTGCATAATAGCAAACTCGGCGGTTTCAGGGTTTGCTTCAATTAGAACAAAAGGAATCCCGGCTTCTTTTAATGATGCACTCATAGAGCTTCCAATATCACCAAATCCGCAGACAATATAGTGATTACGC
>JALTGJ010000082.1 GCA_027077185.1 Spirochaetales bacterium
CAGTCTGTCTAAGGGTATCTGCCACTGTCCTTCGTGGGTTAAGAGATCCAAAAGGATCCTGAAAAATCATTTGCATGTGTCTGCGATGGTTTCTCAGTTCTTTATTGCTTAAAGCTAAAATATCCTTTCCTTTAAAAGATATTTTACCGGAGCTGGGTTCAATTAAACGCAGTAAAGAACGACTCATTGTAGATTTTCCGCAACCAGATTCTCCTATAAATCCAAGAATTTCTTTTTGACCAACTGAAAAGCTAATGTCATTAACAGCATATATATATTCCTGTTTTTTTTTCTGAAAACCAGAGAGAAATCCCTTACTGATTTTAAAATATTTAGTTAAATTTTCTACCTTAATTATATCTTGTGTTTTCATATTTATCCTATCCAACAATATGGCAAGCTACGCTGTGGCCATCAATTTCACGTATTTCAGGGAGTTCGGTCCTGCACCTTTCTGTAGTAAATTTACAGCGTAAATGGAATCTGCACCCTTGTGGAGGGTCAACCAGTCTTGGAGGTGACCCCGGAATACTTATTAAATCTTTTTTCTCTCCATGTATACTTGGGTAAGATTGAATTAATGCCTGAGTATACGGATGAAGAGGATTTTTAAAAATAGAAAAAACATCCGCTTTCTCCATAATTTTTCCTGCATACATAACAACAACCTGGTCACATGTTTCAGATACTACAGAAAGGTCATGTGCTATAAAAAGAGCAGTAAGATTAAGCCTTTCACGAAGATCATTAATTAGGGTAAGAAGCTGTCGCTGCACAATAACATCCAGTCCCGTAATGGGTTCGTCCATTATAATAAAATCCGGATTACATGCAGTGGCTATTGCAATCATACCTCGTTGTCTCATTCCGCCGCTTAATTCATGGGGAAAAGAGTTTGCTCTTTTATGGCTTATTCCCACCAGATTTAACTGCTCTTCAGCTTTTTGCCAAGCTTCTTTTTTAGTTACATTCTGATGAGCCAGAATAACTTCTGCAATTTGATTCCCAATGGACATAACGGGGTTAAGAGCGTTTTGTGCTTCCTGCCTTACAATAGTTAATTTGTTTCCACGAATATTCCTGAACTCGGGATCAGACATTGTCAGAATATTTCTACCCTGGAAATTTATCTGACCACCAACTATCTCTCCTGGTTCTTTAATAATTTTCATCATAGCTCTGGCTGTTGTAGATTTTCCGCAACCTGATTCTCCTATAAGTCCAACAGTTTCATTTTTATTAACTGAAAAACTAATAGCATCCACCGCCTTTGCCGGGCCTTTACGGGTCTTGTAATGAACTTTCAGATCATTTATTTCAAGTACTGCCATTGTTATAACCCCTTTGTTTCTTTATACCCAGGTTTGAGGATATCGCTTACAGCAGTTCCCAAAAATGAGAATCCCACTATTAGTAAAATAATAGACATAATGGGAGGAAGTACCCACCATGGTGCTCTTGCCATTACACCTGAATCAAAGGCGAAATGGAGCATAGATCCCCAGCTCATTCTTAC
>JALTGJ010000083.1 GCA_027077185.1 Spirochaetales bacterium
AACAGCTTTAACAAGAACTTTTTTTAAAAAGTTACCATGATCATTTATTCAGAATTAATACTGGAAACTGGTCAATACATTATGATACAGTATTAGAAATTGTTTCCCGTTAAGCACTGCATACAGAACGAAGCATAACATTGTTAAATTAAAAAAGGAAATATTTATGAAAATAGGAACCAGATTAAGCATTGGATTTGGTATTAGTATATTATTAACAATTATTGTAGGCTTATTTGCCCTGTCCGAAATGAAAGGACTGGCAGAACAGACAGAAAAAATGTACCGTCATCCATTAGCTGTAAGTAATGCAGTCAGAGATATAAGGGCAGATATAATAGCCATGCATCGCTCTATAAAATATGTTACACTTGCAAAAACCATAGAACAGATAGATGAAGCTGCCGAAGTTGTAAACCAATATGAAAAACAGGTTTATAATAACTTTGATATAGTACAAGACAGATTCCTGGGTAATTTGAATGAAGTAAAACAGGCACAACAGATATTTAGTGATTGGAAAGTTATCCGGAATGAAGTGGTCGTCCTAAGTAAACAGGGCAAACGGGAGGAGGTAGCAGATATTACTATGGGCAAAGGCGCCCGGTATGTAGATTTTATGATGACTAAAGTTGAGGGATTAATTAGTTTTGCTGCTGATAAATCGGATAAATTTCTTTTTAATGCAGAACAAGGGATAAAAAAAGCAACTACCATTCTAACCATACTTATATTTTCAATGGTATTTTTGGGCATTGCCAGTTCAATATTTATTACACGAAGTATTGTTGTCCCATTAGACATAATTGTGGATAGAATAAAAAATCTCTCCAGGGGAAAACTTGGAGATAGCGTTGACATTCACAGCAGGGATGAAGTTGGAAAACTTGCCGATTCATTTCGCGAACTCCAGATAGGCATGCTTGAAAGAATCCGGTTATTGAGACAGATCGCTTACGGGGACTTCAGCGAGGATATACCGCCCCGTTCAGAAGAGGATGATCTTGGTAAATCCTTTTTCACCATGACATCATCCTTAAGAAAAACTACAGAAGAGTTGGTAGAAGCCTACAATATTATAAATAACGGTTCAGTCGTTGCATTTCTTTGGAGGAATGATAAGGAATGGTCTGTTGATTTTGTTACAGATAATGTTATTAAACTATTCGGCTATACTGGGGAAGAATTTACTTCAGGAGAAATATCATATGCTGAACTTGTTCATCAGGATGATCTGGTAACACTGAAAGAAGAGATTTCCAGGCATCTAAAAGAGGAAAAAGATACTGCAGGATTCATTCATAAACCATACAGGATTATTACTAAAGAGGGTCAGATAAAATGGCTAAAAGAAGTTACTCAGTCTAGAAAAGATTCGAATGGAAATGTGACACACGCCCAGGGTATCCTTATGGATATCACCGAGCGCAGGGAAGCTGAGATATCGCTTATAAGGGAAAGTGCGTTTGTATCACTCCTCCAGCGAATTGCAGTTACTGCAAATAAATCAAAGAC
>JALTGJ010000084.1 GCA_027077185.1 Spirochaetales bacterium
TTACTTGAGAATGCCGTTGAGACGGAAGTAATAAATGATGACGAACTTAAACCCCATGGCAGGGCTAAAATGATGGATGCTTATACCTATCGCCCTGAGTTTAAGGATTTTATTAGAATTAATAGTGATGCAGATACTACAATAAGTAGTCTTCTTGGAACTGTATTAAGCTCTAACGAGAGAGGGTCTCTTTTTTATTATACGGATTTTTCAGGAGCAAAAGTACACCCTGTACAGGAAGGAGAAACTCTATCTTTTACAAAGCAAGCTCCTGAAAAGATTTTTATTCCTATTCTTTACACAGAGTTTAATAATTCTTATCCAGGAGAACAGCTTTTTTCACGGGATATTTTTCTGGATAGTATAACAGGTCCTGAGGGCACAATGATGGATGAAATGCTGCATCTTGTACCTTCTGATAATTCCTTTAAACTTGTTTCAACCGTGAATGGAAATAACTCGGTTGTTGATAATGCAGAGATAGAAAAAACAGATAATACCATAACTGTAAAGTTTGACAGGGATGACAGTACACATAATTATGTACTGTATAATCCAACAAGTGTTCTGCAATCTGTTCCTGCAGAAAAATATAACAATGAGGTACTGGAAGCAGTAACAGACAATTATGTTTTCACATATCCTGATTACTCTGTTTTAAGCCCTCTTGATTACGGAATGTTACAGAATTCAGTTTCTGAAGATGATAAAGCTTTTTTGCAGGAAATATATTTTGCATATCCTTCAATGACTGAAGTCGATCATTATGAACTTATTCCAGATATAAATGATGAACAGAAAACCCGCTTTGTTCTAATAATGGATGCTTTAAGTAATGATGAAAACTCTATTCTTGATAAGCCTTTCTTATCTGATACAGGTACTGGTATTATAGCCTTAAGTTCTGATGAGTATAATAATTATTTTGCAGGTATACCTGGAATAGAAAATCTGTTTTTTGAGATTTCAGATCCTGATGAAAACATTTATTATGCTCTGAATGAAAATATTTCAGAAGAGGGAAAAGCCCTTTTGGAATTTGAAAGTAAAAAATATATTAGGGATAATATTGAATTCCCTTACTATACTTTTAATGCGATCTCAGAAAACTATACTCTTAAAGAAAACTTAACTGAAACAGATAGAGAAGCAATTGAAAGCCTTTTTATTAGTTTGGAATGGAGAGTTTATACAAAGCTGGACATGTACCTTCAGTATTTTTCAGATGCAGTTTTACCTGTTTATTATACTGATGAACCAACTGCAGATATAGTTGATAATCCTCTCCCTTTGAGTACGGATCCCCTGTCCCATAGTAATCCCGGAGTTGTTTATATTTCAACCTTTAATTCCGAAGGGATGAGTATTGTAGTTAAGAGGTATATCCATAATTACAGTGCACAAAATGATTTTCAAACTGAAAATTTGATTGAATATCCTGAAAATATTTTCAAAGACGAAAATGTTCTGGGTTCGAAAATAGTAGATGAAACTGACGAGGCTCATTTAGAAAA
>JALTGJ010000085.1 GCA_027077185.1 Spirochaetales bacterium
ACCATCATCATATCCATGCTCCCTCATGGCCTTAATTTCCATCATACCAAGCCCTGAGGCATCTGCCAAAGCAGAACCTGTCATTCCGGAAAAAATAATGGAAGCTACTACATTTACATGGCCAAGACCACCCTTTCTATTCCCGACAGTTGCATTTGCAAACTTAAATATCATCTCTGTAACCTTGCCGCTATTCATAACCTGAGCCATAAAAACAAAAAGAGGAACAGCAATAAGAATAAAATTGGAATTAAGACCAGTTAAAACCTGGGTTGCTGTCATAGCTATTTCAGCTGCCGGACTCTGAGCTATTGTAAAATAAAATATTGATGTCATCATCATTCCCAAAGCAATAGGAATGCGGAGAATAAAAATTGAAACAAAAGAAAGCAGAAATACAAGTAAGGCAATATTCATACTATACCTCTCCCTTCATTAGTTTTCTAAAATCAATATACAAATCATATCCAAGTCGCCCTATCATAAAAATAAGGAACACTATAAAGGGTGAATATGCCCAGTTCATTGGAACCTTCATTACATTTGACTTTTTATAGGCCATAAAAACCACATAGTCATAGGAAGGATACAAGGCTATACAAAATGAAGTAAAAAGCATGAAGTTCCCAATAAGCCTCATCCAGAGTTGCGTTTTTGGTTTTACCATGTCGTAAATAATTGTAAACTGAACATGGGAATTATCCCGTTTGGCATATAACCCACCAAGCAGGGCTGTCCATATAAAGCAAAGAAGAGTCAGTTCCAGGGGCCAGGTAAGGGGAACAAGAAAATATCTGTAAAATATCTGCATAAGAAAAGCTATAAATAAAATGATAAATGTAAGTGAAGGAATGTAAATTTCTATAATATCGAGCACAAGAGAACCGGAACGTTTAAAAAATCTCTCTGTCTGCAATTTGAATCTCCCATATAAAAAAAGGTAAGCAATTAATTTAATTATAATAAAAACCGGTTTTGCCAGAATAGGCAGAACCGGTATTTTAATAAAACCCTACTTATAAGATTGAATCTCGTTGTATAAATCCATATCCCAGCTTGCTGATATATCAGGGCTGTCATTAATATATGAATTTTTTGCATATTCCTGAAAAGCAGCCTTATCAACATCATCAATTATTATCATCCCCTGTGATATGAAAAAATCTTTAATTGAAGCTTCAGTATCAAGAACCTGCTTATCGCATGCTTCTCCAGCTACCTTAATAGCCTGCATTACCCAATCCTGCTGCTGGGAAGTAAGACTCTGCCATTTTTTCTCATTTATAGTGGGCCAAATTGTATCAACTACATGATCAGTTAAAACAATATATTTGGTAACTTCATAAAATTTTGCATTTTTATCAGTTGGCAGAGGATTATCCTGACCTTCAATTGCTCCGGTTTTTAGACCCATATAAACTTCACTAAAGGACATTGGAGTAGGATTCCCTCCAAGTGCCTTACCAAGAGCTATCCATGATGGGCTGCCGGGAGTTCTTAGTTTAACAC
>JALTGJ010000086.1 GCA_027077185.1 Spirochaetales bacterium
GGATATCTGGGATTGTTTAGCCAGAGTATTCATTTGTTCATAGATTGATTTTTCAATAGATATAGCCGTTTTTACTGTAGCCATTTAGTCTAACCTCTGTTTTAAAGTATAATATTCAGTATAACAGAAGTCAATACTTTTCCCAGCGTTAAGGATAGGAAGGGCGCGCAGCGGTCGGGTTTTGTCGTAGGGGCGCCCCTATGTGGGCGTCCATGCAACAAAACCCGACGGAACCCCTGGATAGCCTGGCCCATTGTAGAGACGTGATTAATCGCGTCTCTACAATGGGAAACGTCCGAATTAATATTATTTAAATTCTGCCATTATCTCACTGGTTGTTTTAGTTGTTTCAGCTAAATGAAAAACTTCCTGAAGCCTTTCATTTAGGCATGACTTTTCTTCTTTATAGAAGACTCCTGTATACATATGTTCATCTGAATATGCATATTTAAATGCAGACATTTTATCTGATGTATCAAAATCCTCAGGCAGGGGTTTGACAATATCCTTAAGTTTAGCATAGGGAAGCACACTGTAGGTAACGCATGGGGACATTATATAGACCATAGAAAACCCTTTGTGCTCAATGGCCTCTTTTAAAATAGACTGCATAGATTTTAGATCTGTACTGGTGGTTCTTGCAATATATCCAATATTGTATGCCAGGAACATTGCAATAGGGTTAAGAGCTTCTTCATAAACTCCATAGGGTGCTGTTTTTGTTTTGTATTCCAACGGAGTTGTAGGAGAACTCTGCCCCTTTGTCATTCCATAGACATTATTATCCAGAATAATATAGGTAATATCTACATTTTTTCTTGCAGCATGAGCAATATGGCCTCCTCCAATACTAAGTCCGTCTCCATCTCCACCAATAGTTACAACATGCAGATCTGGTCGAACAGTTTTTAGTCCGGTTGCTGTTGGCAGAGCCCGGCCGTGAGTTCCATGAAGGGAATAGGAATTGAAATAGTGGGAGAACCTGCCGGAACACCCAATACCGGATACTATTGCAATATCTTCAGGTTTAAAATCCAGAGCCTTAAAAGTTTTATCCAGTGCAGCCAGAACACCATAATCACCGCACCCCGGGCACCATACTGGTTTTATTGTTTTGCTTTTATACGTATTAACTGCTTGTGATATTGTCTTCATCTGCAATCCTCGCTACTTTCATTATGGCATTGTATATTTCGTCTGAAGTAAAAGGCATTCCTTCACATTTATGTACTTCAATGGGTTTTACACCAAACTTTGCTTTTATAAAATGGGAAAACTGGCCTGTAAGGTTTTCTTCGACAATAATTAAATGTTTTAACCTATGGAGGAACTTGGAAATTTGACGTTCAGGCAATGGAGATATTGTGTGGGGATGAAGGTGCCTTATTTTTACACCCTCTAACTCTGCAAGATATCTTGCTTCACGTATGGCTCCTTCTGTTGAACCCCACCCCATAATTCCAATACGCACATTTGGATCTCCATAGGTTTCCATAGGGTTTTTTTCAAATGCTTTTGATACTTCATCCAATTTTCTAAAACGCTTTTTACTCATTTTTAAATGGTTTTCCGGTCCCTGGTTTGTCTTTCCGTATTCGTCATGCTCAAGTCCTGTTGCCAGATACTGACCCCCGGGTGTCCCGGGTCTTGCTATTGGGGAGATACCGGTTTTAGTATCCTTGTAACGCATATAATCCTTTAATTCATCTTCTGTAGGTATCTGTCTTTGAACCAGATCTATATGTTCGGCATTTGGAATTTTAACCTTTGCTTTCCTGTTATATTTATCGACCATAAATATTTTAGCAAAATCCGGCATTTTAACCGTGGCTTTTCTATAACCTATGGACTGATCTGTAAGCAGTATAACAGGCATTTGATATTTTTCTGCCAGATTAAAGGCTCTGATTGTCTGATAAAAAGTATCTTCAACATTTGTAGGGGCAAGAATTATCCGTGGTGATTCTCCAGCCGCCCCGTACACGGCAAATTTAACGTCTCCCTGTTCTGTTTTTGTAGGCAGACCTGTACTTGGCCCTCCTCTCTGTACATCAACCACAACAATAGGAAGTTCCAGCATTGATGCGAGGCTTAGCTGTTCTGCCATTAATTGGATTCCAGGGCCTGATGTGGGGGTAATTACTTTTTCCCCTCCAAAAGATGCTCCAATAATAGCAGATATTGCAGCAATCTCATCTTCCATCTGTATTGTTCTTCCACCTACCAGTGGGAGATACTTTGAAAGGGTCTCGAATATTGATGTAGCCGGGGTTAGAGGGTAACCGGCAGAAAATCTACAGCCTGCAGCAATTGCTCCGAGTGCAACAGCCTGGTTACCGGAAATAAACATGTAATCTTCTGCTGCAGGTTCACTTTTAGAGAGATCCATTACTGTTATAACACCTATCTTTGCAGCAGCATTGGCTCCTGCTTTTAAGGCTTTTATATTTCCTTCTACAACTTTTTCACCTTTTGATCCATATCTGTCAGTAATAAGTTTTTCCAGACCCGGATGATCCAGGCCGTATATATGACTTAAGATTCCGAGTACAACAACATTTTTCCCAAGAGGTCTTCCTACAACATCTACAGATATTTGGGAAAAAGGGATTGGATACTTTATAACTTTTCTGGATTCATCTATGTTAGTGAACTCAGGGTCATAGATAAGTATACCTCCCTCTTTAAGATAGGCAATAGATTTATCATAGGCTTCCTGGTTGAATGCAATCAGGCAATCCACAAAACTACCCATGGAGTATATTGTGATATCTTTTATACGTATCTGTGTCATCGCATATCCACCCTTCATTTCTGTCGGGTATGTTATAAATGTAAATACATGATAACTTGTTCTGGCTACAGCTTTTGCAAATAATTCACCGCAGCTCATAACTCCTTCTCCGCCCTCACCAGCGACTCTGATTATAAAGTCTATTTTGGATTTAAGTTTCGGCTTACTGATTTTTCCCATAAAAACTTCCTTTTATTAAAAATGGGAACCGGAGACCGGAAACCGGAGACAGGAAGATACTCTTGTCTTCCTGTCTTCCAGTCTCCTTCCTCCAGTCTCCTTTCTTCCCTATTTACCCGGTTGGCAGATCTCAGTTAACACCCTGCCTGAAGATTTTGGATGCAAAAAAGCAATTTTTGTTCCATGAGCTCCTTCTCTGGCAGTTTTGTCGAGCATTTGAATATTTGAATCTTCCATGTGTTTTATTTCACTAATAATACCATCGGTTTCATAGGCAATATGATGGATACCATCGCCTTTCTTTTCAAGGTATTTTGCAATAGGACTGTCTGCTGATGTTGGTTCCAGAAGCTCAATTTTTACTTCCCCTGCAGCAAACATTGCAACTTTTACTTTTTGGTCAGGAACTTCTTCTTCCCCAAGACTTTCCAGACCCAGAATATCTCTGTAAAAAGGGATTTGTGTTTCAAGGCTTGAGACAGCAATTCCAATATGATTTATTTTTTTTATCATTAGAGAGTTTTCTCCTTTAACAGCTTTTTGCGCTGTGTCAGATATTGAATTTATTAAGCACATCTTTTCTAATATATGGGTTGTTCACTGGCGAAAAAAGCCAAAAACAAGCCAATTCAAAGTACATCTCAAAAGCCCCCCTTTTGTAATACTTTTATTTTTTCATTCACAAAATTGTATGGCCTAATTTCTCTGTTGTAAACTCTTTCTGTCCATAATTCCATGTTTTTTGTTAAATTTAGTTGATTATCCAGAATCTTTTTAATTTTTGTAGTAAAAATATGCTCGAATTCTTTTTTTATTCGAAATTTTCTTCCGGAGCTTATTTTTCCTGAATTTTTAAAAGAGTTTAATCTTTCAAAAAGTGTTTTGTATAATTCCAGAGTTCCTGTATTATTTTTTGCTGAAGCAAGCATTATAGGAGGAGGGTCAGAATTTGGTGCAAGCATAAGCATGTATTCAATTTCAGATTTAAGTCTGTCAGCTCCATCAATATCACTTTTATTAACCAGAAATAAATCTGCAATTTCCATAATTCCGGCTTTCATTGCCTGAATTTCATCTCCCATACCGGGAACGAGTGTAAGAATAATCAGATCTGCAAGTTCTATTACTTCAACTTCTGTTTGACCAACTCCAATGGTTTCAATAATTATTGTGTCGAATCCTGCAGCATCAAAAACTTTTATTGCCCCTGAAGTTGCTGTTGATATTCCTCCAAGATGTCCTCGGGATGCCATGGATCGGATAAAAACTCCGGGATCGGTTGCATGGGTCTGCATTCGCAGCCTGTCTCCAAGTATTGCTCCTCCGGAAAAGGGTGAACTTGGATCCACTGCGATGACTGCTATTTTTTTACCTTTATTTCTTTCCAACTGAATAAACCGGTCTACAATAGTACTTTTACCTGCACCTGGAGGTCCGGTTACCCCAATAACAAAGGCTTTTCCGCTTAAGGAGTAGAGTTCATCAAGAAGTTCTTCCTTTTGATCTGTTTCGTTTTCAATTAATGAGATGGCTCTGGCAATAGCCCTTGTGTTTCCGTTACAAATTTTATCTACTAGTTCCATTGAATCCAATTAAGCTGCTGTAGAACCTGTTTTAGATTTAATAAAGCTAATAACATCACTTATAGGGGCACCGGGTCTAAAAATAGCCTGAACACCTTTTGTTTTTAGAAAGTCAAGATCTTCTTCCGGTATTACTCCTCCTCCAAAAACTATTACATCTTCAGCATCCTGTTCTTTAAGAAGATTAACTACTCTTGGGAAAAGTTCATTGTGGGCTCCGGATAAAAGACTCAATCCTACAAAATCCACATCTTCCTGTATTG
>JALTGJ010000087.1 GCA_027077185.1 Spirochaetales bacterium
GGGGTATATGCTCTATAGAAAAAAAATAGAAACTTTATATGCATGGTTTTTTAGAGATAAGCAAAAACCCCTGCTAATCCGTGGTGCCCGGCAGGTTGGTAAAACTACTCTTGTTCGTATGTTCGCTGAAAGGGAAAAATTACAGTTAGTTGAAATAAATTGTGAAAAAACCTGGGAATTCCTGACATTGGCTAGAGATCTTAATCCTGTAAATATGATACAGGCCATTGAATTTGAGCTGAATATTACCATTACACCAATAAAAAGTCTGATTTTTTTTGATGAGGTGCAAAACTCTCCGGAAGTTTTGCATTTACTCCGTTATTTTTATGAGGAGACTCCGGAATATAGAATTATTGCAACGGGATCACTGCTGGAATTTGTTCTTGATGAACCGGAATTTTCAGTACCTGTAGGTCGTCTTGAACTTATGTATATGGGGCCTTTATCTTTTGAAGAGTTTTTACTTGCCAGTAACGAATCAGCTTCTTATGAGTATATTTGTAATTATAAGATTGATAATGAGATTCCTCCACATATTCATAGAAAGCTTGCTAAATTACTTAGATCGTATATTGCAATTGGAGGAATGCCAGAAGTTGTAAATACATATACAGATAAAAATAGTATGATTGAGATAGAAAGAATAAAAAATACAATAATTGATACATATAAACTTGATTTTAACAAGTATAGGAAAAATTCAAATCCGAAACTTCTCTCCCGTGTATTTGATGCACTTCCAACTCAGCTTGGGAAAAAGATGAAATATACAAATATAGACAGGAGTTATAAATCCAATGATATAAGTAAGGCCCTTTATCAGCTTTATCTTTCCAGGGTAGTTTTTAAGGTGTTCAATACAGCTTGTAATGGTATTCCCCTTGCTGCAGAAAAAAAAGAAAACTTTTTTAAGTGTTTTCTTTTGGATATTGGACTCATACATACTCAATTGAAATTAAATCCCTTTGAAACAGCTAAAATTGAAGATTTAAACTACATAAATAAAGGTGCACTTTCTGAGCAACTTGTAGCCGGGCAGCTTGTTTTACAATATCCGGACTTTCAGGAGCCTGAACTCTACTATTGGTCCCGTGAGAAGAAAGGCTCTTCTTCTGAAGTTGATTTTGTTGTTACAGATAAAAATCAAAATATTATTCCCATAGAGGTAAAGTCCGGAAGTACTGGTCGTATGAAATCTTTGCATATTATGGTAGCTGAAAAATCTTTGTCAAAAGCAGTAAGATTCAATTCAGATCCTCCTTCAATACTGCATGAAAAAAGAGATACTGTAAAAGGAGAAATAGATTTTATTCTATACTCTCTGCCACATTATCTCTCAGGGCAGTTGATGAGGTTAATGGATGAAGTTGAATAAAGTTCCATTAATTCAATTATTAACTCCATTTTTTAGTTATGGTTAGTAAGGAATTATACCTGAATAGATTCCACTACATAGATTCCATAAATGTCTTAATTCCTGTCAAAAGCATTTGTA
>JALTGJ010000088.1 GCA_027077185.1 Spirochaetales bacterium
CTTTCTCTTATATTGAACCCAAGAAGTTTTACAAAGTCAACAATTGTTCTGTCTCCTGTTTCAGGTTTAAAAATAATTTCTTTCAGATCTTTTATTCCCTGTTTAGTATTTTTATCTATTTTATCCAGCATTTCGGTCATAAGTTGGATATTATCCAAAGATGCTCTTTTTGCAACGTTGTTACTAATAAAAATGTTTGTTAATCTTGCTCCAAGTGAATCGTGGAGATTCCTGAATATTCTTTCTTTTTCCTTTAAAATCCTAAGCTCCATATTTTCAGTTTGAAGTTTTGTTATTTCTTTTGTTCTGTTTTCAATTTCCTGTTCCATACTGGTAGTATATTGCTGGCGGATATCTTCCAGCTGGTTGAATATTTTACCAAGAGTGCTCAATTCATCTTTGCCATTGGTAACAATTCTGGCATTTACATCTCCATATTCTATAGCTTTCATGACTCCTATCATTTTGCTTAAAGGCTCTGTAATAATTTTATGAAGAAAAATAGTTAGAGTAGAAAATAAAAGAAACATTAGAAAAATTTCAGAAAAAAGTATTATGGCAAGTGTCCTGTTTGAAAATTCCATTATTTCTGTAAATGGTATAGATACAAGAAGTATCCATCCTGTAGAATCAATAATTTTATAGGAAGTGAGAGTTTTTCCTTTTATTGATTTACCTGTAAAGTATCCTGATTCTCCGTTAATAAGTTCAGAGTTTTCAAATTTTTTAAGCTTTGTAATGTTTCCGGAATATGCATTAAACTGATCTGCCAGAATTCCAAAATTTTGGTTTAACAGTATTACACTTCCCTGCTTCTGCATTTGAAGGTTTTCAATCATATTTGCCAGACCTTCCAGAATTATATCAAGGCCAAGGACTCCCACCAAAACCCCTTTATTGTTAAATACCTGAAGTGCACAGGTAATTCCTAATGCATTAATACTTGCATATATGTATGGTTTTGATATTGTAAATCCATCTGCGTTAACTGCAGTTACATACCAAGGTCTTAATCTGGGATCGTAATCATCAGGAAAAAGCGGCGTATTATTTATAAAGCCTTCACCAATGCCCCATTCATACATGTTTCCATCTACTGTACCCAGATAGATTGCTCTAAGATAATCATTTCTTGCCTGTACTGTTGTCATAAACAGCTCTTTCATACGATCCAGCTGGATTGAATAAACGGTACTGTTATTACTTAGAGATTGTGCAAGATAGTTTATTTCCAAAAAAAATCTGCTTATTTTACTATCAGTTTCATTTAAAATTATTTCTGACTGTTCATGGGCATTTTTAAGGGAGTAGTTTGAAAGTAATGAATAGCTAAGAATCATTAAAACAGCAAGTAGAATAAAAACTGATAAGATAATGGATAGTGTTAATTTCCTTCTTATACTGTTTTTTAACAATCTATACAATTTTATGCCCCAAAACTTATTAAAACGTAGAATCCATAATCTGCTTTATCATAACCAGTATTTAATATAGTACCTTTCTTAGATCTATTCCAGTAAATTGGTTCAAAACTCAGCGGTAGGTTCGATGACTTCATGGCTGGACACAGGAAATCTGCTTAAATAACGAAATTGTCGTGCACCCGGAGAAATCGATATATTTATTAGAAAAAATTAAAACATAACCCTTATTTTGTCCTACACCTTAATCTATACTCAAATTACAAAATATTGAACGTCTGATTTATTCTAACTTGCAGGACGTTAAAACTGCTAAACAAGGAGCTACATTATGCTAAATTTTCATTTCATTCTAAACAATGATAACAAACTGATTCTTTCATCTTCTCCAGCACCTAAAGAGAAAAATTCTGATTCCTTTAAAGTTAATATTATTGGCGATTACATGAAAGAACAGAGGTTGAAGAAGAATCTTACCAAATTGGATGTGGCAAGAAAGCTTGGGTTTAAGAATATCAGTAAAACTGTTATCAATCTTACAGACATAGAAGAAAATTCAAAATCATTTCAAGGCTATAACAGCAGGCTAATGGAAATATACAGTGCTTCTTCTTCAGATCTGGCAACAGCTAAATTGGATCAGGAACAGATATTACTTTTGTCCTGCTTATGATTCAAATTTTGGAGCAGGTATTATTAATAGGAAAAGGCATGAACTTTATATTGGAGAATTATTGCAACTTTGGAAAAATAATAAATGGAAAAGTAAATGTCCTAAATGTGGAGGTACTGTTTATATAACTAATGCAGGCGGATCATCATTATCCGGAGCAGGGAGTGGATGGGGAACTTGTGAAGGTTGTAAAACGAATAGTAGTGGGTTAAGACCATTTCAAAAATTCTTTCATGAAATAATGAAAATTGAAACAAGAGAAATTCCAGACAATCTGAATTTTATTTCTTTTGAGACATTGATAGCAGATCTTAAAAAGATTGAATAAAGAAGATTTGATTTAGAAAACTTAATGCAGCGAGGAATTGAAAAAGTTAATGCTGAATTCAGTTTTATTTGCTTTTTATACAATTTTAAAAGAGTTCTTAACATTGTAAAAAGAGATGATCTTTATGAAGCACTGCAAACAGCATGAATCTTAAACTGATACATATTTACATTTTAAAATTATTAGCTAACGATCTACAATTTATGGGAAAACTGTGTTTTGAGTTCTCACACAGTCTGGTTGTGTTTCATTTTCTACTTTAATAATACTTCTTCTCTAATATATTGACCATAGACTGTCGGAAAAAGCCTTAGGTTGCATAGGCGAGCAGTGAGCTTGCGAACGACCAGCCAAAAACAGACCAATTCAATAGACATCGCAAAAGCCTTGTTTAGTATGCTTGGATATAAAATTTCTATATGCTATAGTCCTTTTGGAATCTATCTATGAAAATAATTAAAATTTTAGCCCCTATTTTTATTCTGGTATTGTTTGTCTCCTGTACAAAGTCTGATTCTTTAGTTTATAAGCCCAAAGCAATAAATGGGGTTCTGGATTTAACATCCTGGGATTTCTCAAAAGAAGGGCCTATTAAACTGGATGGGGAATGGGATTTTTACTGGGAACAGTTTTTGTTGGGATCAGAATTTGATTCTGAAATTAATGTTAAAAATAAATCCTATATGACAGTTCCTGGAGTTTGGAAAGGATCTGAGATTAATAGCGAGAAACTTCCCGGGACAGGATATGCAACATATCGGCTTACAATTATTCAAAATAAGATAAATCGAGTTTTTTCTTTGAAGTTACCAACAGTCAGTTCTGATTACACTCTGTATATTAATGGTGAAAAAATTGTGTCAGCTGGTACTACAGCTAAGGATAGAGAAAGAAGTATACCGAAATCTCTTCCTAGGGTTGTAAAATTTGATTCTGAAAATAAAATTATTGAGTTGGTTTTTCATGTATCAAATTTTAAATACAGTAAAGGGGGCCTCTGGTATTCAATTATATTAGGCTCTGAAGAAGATATACAAAGTATGTGGGATGCAAACTATTATCTGGATATTTTTTTATTTGGCAGTATTTTAATAATGGGACTGTACCATCTAAGTATATTTATTCTAAGGAAAAAAGAAAAAGCAGCTCTGGCATTCGGTATTTTTTGTATTCTTATTGCACTGCGAACCATTGTAACCGGTCAAATGTTTATAAATTTTCTTATCCCATCAATATCCTGGTCTCTTGTTATCAGATTGGAGTTTGTTTCATTTTATCTGGGGTTTCCGATCTATTTATTATTTCTCGGGTTTCTTTTTCCGGAGGATATAAGCAAATTATTTATAAGGAGTTTTAGTTTTGTGTCGGTAGTATTTTTTCTTTTTGTAATATTTTTACCTGTAAAAATATTTACTGCCACTGCTTCCTACTACCAGTTACTTGCTTTTATTGGAATTATCTTTTCGATCTACGCTCATATTCTTACTATTGTTAGAAAAAGAGACTATTCGTTGGGTATGCTAATTGGGTCGTTAATTATTTTTATTTCCCTGATAAATGATATCCTTTTTAGTAGAGGTTTACTAGAGACAAGAGAACTTTTCCCTATAGGTTTATATATTTTTATTCTTATTCAGGCATTTATTCTGGCAAGTAAGTTTATGAAATCCTTTAACTATGTGGAGCAATTATCAGATGAAATAGCAGAGACGGAAGAAAGGTACAGGAGTGTTTTTGAGAATTCAACAGATGGTATCTATCAGTCAACAGTATCCGGTAAGTTACTAATGGTTAATCCTGCCTTTGCACATATTTTGGGGTATGAGTCCCCTGAAGAAATTTTGCAATTGGTTTCTATAAAAAATATTTATGTGGATACGAAAGTACGGGATTTTTTTAAAAAAACTCTTATTGCAGATGGTATAATTAAGAATGTTGAAACCAGAGTATATAAAAAAAATGGAACCATTATTGAGATTCGAAGCAATGTACATGTTGTCTGGGATAAAAATGGCAAGGTTCAGTATTTTGAAGGAAATATTATAGATATTACCGAATCCAAACAGATAGATAAACTTAAATTGGAAAGAGAAGCTGCTGAAGCATCTAGTAAGACAAAAAGTGAATTTCTTGCCAATATGTCTCATGAAATTCGCACTCCCATGAATGCAATAATTGGTTTTACAGATATTCTTCTGGACACAGAAACTAATTCTAAAAGAAAAGAACAACTGGGTATTATAAAAAACTCAGGACAGACCTTAATTGAGCTAATAAATGATATTCTTGATTTTTCAAAAATGGAAGCAGGAAAACTTGATATTAAAGAAGATTCTTTCAGTCTTTTGGAAGTAATCAATAATACAAAAGACCTGTTTATA
>JALTGJ010000089.1 GCA_027077185.1 Spirochaetales bacterium
CAGATCCCAGATACTTTTTCCATTAAAAACATGTTTAGCATCAAACAACAGAGGGATGCCCTTATCGGTATTAACAAAGATATAACCATCTCTGTCTAAGCCAAACCTAATCTGACTAAGACATTTTAGAATATCTTCCTTTGGTATTCCGGAATTAGCCGCTAAAGTAATAAACTGAACGGCACTCTCAACCTGGGTTTTAATAATTTGCTTCTGAGCACTTATATAATTGCTGCGGACTCTTCCTGTCTCATCCTTCAGCAGTGAGAATCGATCAAGCAAACCAACCAGGGCAAAAGCCAATACTGTCATAATAAAGATAACTAGTGTAATTTTACGTATGGTTTTGATAAGATGTATCTTTTCTTTTATCTCTCTCATTGAGAGATACTCCCTGATATTATCATAACTTAATTCTAATTCAAATAGGGAGCCATTGCAAATATTATTAATTTATTTTTCATAACTTTGAAAAATTCACACTATCCTAATTTTAACTTTCTAAGCACCTATCTTGCGAAATTCTATTTTCCAGTGCCTGCCTGTCCCTATATTATAAGCTCTTGCAAAATTCCCCTGATTAATAGCTATCGCCATATTATATACGGAATTTACATAAATAATCTGCTCACTTGCATATACATCTGCAAAAGAACGCCCATATGTTATTCTATTATTGTAAGCCATAGTAGATCCATTTCGAATTGCTACTTCTACAGATTCTCCGTGAGAAAACCCTGTTTCTAAAAATACTTTTCTTGGAATATTTGTCCATAAACTTCCAAATCTTACATCCAGAATATCAATTGCACCCTTTACAAAGTCCTTTCCTGTCTCAATTTCTCCAACCTCAAGTTCACAGCATAAGGAAAGATCCACACCCGGGCCTACCTGCTCGAAAGTTATTTTTCCGGAAGCCAGCTTGGCACCGGTATTTGCATAAACATCACGACCATGAAAGGTGTATGAATGCTCAGTATCCTCTCTACGGTGCCTTGTCTCATCAATCTCCCTAATTGCAATTAATCCCACATACTTTTTTATATGTGTCAGTGTTCCGTTATCCGGGGTTACAATAAACTGACCTCCAACTGTCTGTGCAACAACACTTCTTCTGCTGGACCCCACACCGGGATCAACTACAGAAACAAAAACAGTCCCTTTCGGCCAGTATTCAATTGTCTGAAAAAGCCTGTATGAAGCATCCCAAATACTGTAAGGGGGAATATCATGGGTAAGATCCTGTATTTTAATAGTATCATCCACTGTATTTGCTACCCCATGCATTGCCGATACAGCTCCATCAACCAAGCCAAAATCACTTTGAAAAACCAATAAATTATTCATTCTATCTTCCTTATTTTAATTCTTAGAAAACTATATATTCTAATTCAAACCACATTTTTAAGTATTGCATTATCACTTATACACTGTCAAATAGAGATTTAAGCTTTTTACGCTGTGTACCATTTCCTATATAAAAAGAACATCTTCTCTAATACAGTGCAGTAACACTGGCGAAAAAAGCAAAAAACAATCCCAATTTGGAGACAACGCAAAAGTCTCATTTTATTTAACTTTACACCTTGACCCATTACGCCATTATTTTCTATCATTCCATCCAAGGAGTACACTATGATTAGAAAAATTTTATTTATTTTACTTATCTGCCTACTGGCCCTTCCTCTTTTTGCAGGTGGAAAAAGCGAAAAACCAGCAGCAGCTCAAACTGCAGGTTTGGAAGGAACAATTAATGATCCCGGCCTTTTCACACCTGGAAAACTTACTGTTGCAACAGGTGAACCTGCTTATGCCCCATGGATAATGGATGATGATCCAGCAGCTGGAGTAGGTTTCGAAAATGGCCTGGTTTACGCTTTAGCTGAAAAGCTTGGTTTTGCAAAAGAAGATGTTGTCTGGGTCAGGCAAACTTTTGATGAGGGTATTGCACCGGGTCCGAAACCCTATGACTTCAACATTCAGCAATTCTCAGTAACTGAAGAACGCCGTAAATTTGTAGACTTTTCTGAAGTTTACTACAAACCGGAAAAAGCAGTTATCACAATACCCGGAAGTGATATTATAACAGCAAAAAGCTTTGCAGACCTAAAAAAAGGTAAATGGGGAGCTACAATAGGAACAGCTGATCTTTCCTACATTGAGAATATTTTAGGTATAAAAGATGTCGCTGTATTCAATGATGTGGCAGGTACGTTTCAGGCATTACTTGCTGGACAGATTGATGCTACCTGTATAGAACTTCCAACAGCACTTTATATAACTTATGTACAGGTTCCGGATGCAATTATTTCTGCAGTACTTCCTAACGATCCTAATGATCTTGGTCATGGTCTTGTCTTTGAAAAAGGAAGTCCAATAGTCGGATGGATAAATAAGGGACTGGAAGCAATTATTGCTGATGGAGTAGTTGCCGACCTTACCAAAAAATATCTGATTGGTGATGAACCAATTCAAGTAATTTCCAAATGATTTCAGAACGTCCTGCTCCGCCCAGGCGGGCGGGGCGTACTCTAAGCGCAAAGGACAAATACGGTCCTGCCATTATTAGTGTAGGTACTGTATTGGCAGTTGTTATTATTATCCGTTCTGTAGTTATACGCTCCAGTCAATGGCCAAGAATTAAAGATCAGTTTTTTAACCTTGATGTAATTATTAAAGTTTTCCCTAAAGTTCTTCATGGATTTGGTATTAATATGGCCGTATGGGCAGTTGCACTTGTTGTCATTGCAGTCTGGGCTCTTATTCTGGCAGTCTTCCGGTCGCTCAACGGCCCTTGGTTTGCCCCTCTAAAAGTCTTTTCGATTGTTTATATTGACTTACTAAGGGGACTTCCTTCTTTACTTCTGGTACTGTTATTCGGTTTTGGTATGCCTGCACTGCAGATACCCGGATTACCCAAAAGCAGTCTTTTCTGGGGATCCATGGCTATGATTTCCAGTTACTCTGCTTATGCTGCAGAAGTATACAGATCTGGAATTGAGTCTGTGCATACAGGCCAGCATTTAGCTGCAAAAGCACTGGGGCTTTCTCAGATACAAACTCTTTTTCACTGCATTCTTCCCCAGGCAATAAGAAATGTTTTTCCATCTTTACTTAACCTTGCTGTTGCACTGCAAAAAGATGTAGCCCTGTTAAGTGTTCTTGGTGTACGTGATGCCGTTCGGGAAGCACAAATTTATACTGCAAGAACTTTTAACTATTCATCGTTAATTGCTGCAGCTGCACTTTTTCTTGTTGCAACCATTCCTTTAGCCAGATTAACTGATTACTTTACTAAAAAAGACCGGGAACGCCGCCTGCAGGGAGCTTCATAAATGTACAAAATAGAAGTTGAACACCTTACAAAATACTATGGAGACAAGCTGGTTCTGGATAATGTTAACCTGAAAGTTGCAGATCATGAAGTTGTATGCCTTATAGGCTCTTCAGGTTCAGGGAAATCGACTCTTCTGCGTTGTGTAAATGATCTTGTCCCCTTTAATCAGGGAGCTGTCAAACTGGATGGAATATCAATTCATGCTTCAGAATTTGATGTTAAGGATTTATATAAGCGAATAGGTATAGTTTTTCAATCCTACAATCTTTTTCCACATATGACGGTTTTAGATAATATTACCCTGGCACCCAAAAAGGTTCATAACAGAAAAAAGGCAGAAAGTGAAGCTTATGGGAAAGAACTTCTTTCACTCTTTGGACTTGATGGTTTTGCAGAATCCTATCCTGAACAGCTTTCAGGAGGACAGCAGCAAAGGGTGGCAATAGTAAGAGCTATGGCTAACAAGCCGGATATACTTCTGCTTGATGAAGTTACTGCCGCCCTGGACCCTGAACTGATTGGTGATGTCCTGTCTGTAATAAAAGACCTGCGAAACCAGGGCATGACAATGCTTATTGTAACTCACGAAATGAGCTTTGCAAAAGATGTTGCAGACAGGGTCTGTTTTCTGGATGGAGGTAAAATTCTGGAAGAAGGTCCACCAAAAGATCTTTTCTCAAAACCTGAAAATCCCCGTACAAAACAATTCCTTCAAAGAATAATAGAATCAGGTAGATTATAATGAATATATTAGTTTTGCAGAGCGATTTTGGATTGGATGATGGTGCAGTCAGTGCTATGTATGGAGTAGCTAAAAATGTTGACAGAAATTTGGAAATACACGATTTGACCCACGGGATCACACCATTTCAGGTGCTGGAAGGTTCTTACAGGTTGTTTCAGACAGTAAAATACTGGCCTAAGGGAACAGTTTTCGTTTCTGTTGTTGACCCTGGAGTGGGAACCATTCGTAAATCGGTTGTAGCTGAAACAAAAACAGGACATTATATTGTTACTCCTGATAATGGGACATTGACACATATAAAAAATGAATATGGTATTACTGCTGTAAGGGAAATTGACGAATCATTTAACAGATTAAAAGGTTCGGAAGATTCTCATACATTCCATGGAAGGGATGTTTATGCTTATACCGGAGCAAGGTTAGCTTCCGGTATTATTGATTTTGAGGGGGTTGGTTCTTTACTGGAAGTAAAGAACATTGTTGAGATTGAAATTAAGGTCGCAAAAGTTTCTCCTGGACTAATAGAAGGAATTGTTGAGGTTCTTGATATTCGTTTTGGTCATCTATGGACAAACATTAATGGTGAAATGTTTGCAAAGGCCGGTTTCAGCTTAAATGATGAATTGGAAGTAGTAGTAACTCATAAAGGGGAACAACGTTATAGAGGCATTATTCCTTATGTCCGTTCCTTTGGCTCTGTTGGAATGGGAGAACCT
>JALTGJ010000090.1 GCA_027077185.1 Spirochaetales bacterium
GTACACGAACTTACCCAAAAGAAAATCATATTTGACGCAGGCAAAGGTTGGTATACAACCCTCGAAAAAGATTTTATTCTCAACAAAAAACCAGTTCAGCAAATTATAAGAAAACTTAATGTACAACTTCCACTGCTCGAATTCTCCTGCTGGTCAACAGAACAAATCAACTCCTTTACTCATCATTTACTTACAAAGTTTATTACAATTGTTTATACTGATACGGACTTTATCAATAATACCGCTGAACATTTGGAAGAAGCAGGCTTTACAGTTTTTAAAAATCCGGATAAAGCAGAGATAAAAAAACACTTTAAAATTGCCTCAAAAACTGTTGTTTTACGCCCAAATATTTCAAAACAACCGGAACCGATCGAGAATTATGCACCTATTGAAAAAATCTTAGTTGATTTTTTAATCGAAAACAGAAAATTTAGCATAATGGAAGATATGGAAGCCGAAGGTGTTGTAAATAATGCCTTAAATTCCGGTAAAATTAATATTTCTGCTTTTTTTTCCTATGCAAAAAGACGTGAATTTCACATTCCCGAATCTATCAACCAAATCCAGATAAATATAATACCGGAGATAGTTGGTAAATGAAAAAATTAATTAAAGAGGAGTGTTTTAATCTTCAATGGCTTAAGTCCAAATCCCGTAAGCTTTCCGGTGACCCTGTATTATTAGAAAAAACCCTTCACGCATTTGCACCTAATACAATAGGCGTTCCCTTTGAGACAAAAAATGGAAATAGTATGGTTATGCAGGTTGTAAAACAGCTCTATGATATTGGGGAACTTTTTGACATTGCAAACAGCTTTAATGAAATCTCAATTGCTTATAGGGCAGCATATACCAAAGAGACTGGGTATAAGGACAATGACTTTTCAGAAAAACAGGTTTTACAGGATACTATAGATACCTGCCATAATTTGCTTCAAATAAGGCTAAGGGGATATAAAAATAACCTGGCAGCAGATTTCCTGGAAGATGGTATTAGAAAAATAAACAGCCACCTTTTGGATGACAAATTCACTACAGATACAGAGGCCAAAATTACGGCATCAAAAGTATTTTGTATTGCCAATTTATTGCTTAATGAGAAAACTCTGGATTTTAACAAAAGCCTGTATGAAGACAAAATGATTGAATCCCTGGCAGATATTAATCTACCAGCACCATTTCAAAGACTTAACCGGCTAAAACAGATTATTCCTGAGGCTTTCTATTATATATGGCTGGGAATTGAAGGATGAAATGGGGTTAAAGGGTATGATGTAATTCAGAATACAATTATTAATTCCAGGTAATAAAAGAGAAGGAAAAAATACTATGAGATTAAAAAAAGGAGATGTTATTGGTTATATATCTCCCTCAAGTCCTGTAACGGTAACTTCTCCATTACGATATGAACGAGCCAGGCAATTCCTTGAAAATAAAGGTTTTGTTCTTAAAGCCGGGAATCTAACAGGAAATAATGATTATTATCGTTC
>JALTGJ010000091.1 GCA_027077185.1 Spirochaetales bacterium
TTTTGCCTTTGTAAGCAAGAAATCCATTTATATATTTAGTATTTATACCACATAATATGTCCATATTCTGGTTTATTTCCAGATTCAGAATGGATGAATGAATACCAACTCCCCCATCTTTACTGGACTTAAATGCATAAACACTGAAATCTTCTGTCAGAATGTAGGAAGGGGAAAGGAGATACTCTTTATCCTGATTTACCCAAAAATAGATAGTAAATAAAGGTGGTATTAGCGGAACCAAACCTGAAACATAAAATCTATTATCCTGTATACCTGCTGAAATCAACCTTGATGAAAGGTGCACATTGTATCTGATGCTATCCTGATAGCCTATTATGACCTTTAACCTTTTCCATTTCAGATATGCCCCTGCATCCTGCTTGGTGGTAGCAAAGAGTGTAAGATAACCACCAGGGATTTTCCTGTATGCGGATAAAACACCTGCGTTTCTTTTATTTCCATTGTAATAATCCTCAAGATAACCCATTGCACCAAAAAAATTTATATCAAAATAATGGTTGCCAAGATAGGCACTTAACCCCTTTGAATAGTCTCCCGTGAATACATCAAACCTGCTTACAGGCTGTTTCTCTTTGAATATACGAGGTAACATAATTCTCTGGATACCTGTTTCTGACAGGGAATTTTCCAATACTATACATCTGGAAAATCCTTCAGGTGGAAGTGAATCAGAAGAGAGAAAATATATTGTCTGTAAGGGACTGATATAAAAGGGGGTATTTCCATAATACCTTGTAGGTGTAAATGTGTAGTAAAATCCCGGGAATTGAAGCGATAAGAGTAATAGGCCATAATATGCTTCACTTAACCAGAACATCTATTTCCCTCCTAAAATATCTTTATCCATACCTATATTATATAATCAGATTTTCAAAATTCAAGAAAAATAAAAAGACGAAATAATCAGGCATACAAACTTTTCTAAAAAAAAATTTATCATTTCCCCTTGACATTAATATAAAAGTTTGTATTTTTTTCTCATAAATATTTAAATAAACAAGGAGGATGCTTTGGATATAAAATTAAAAGCGGGAGATATCCGCAATGACCTGGTAAAAAAGGTGGAAGAACTCAGTGGACAAAATGTGTTTTCCTGTTATCAATGCGGTAAATGTTCAGCAGGATGCCCATCAGTTACTTTTATGGAGCTCCTTCCCAATCAGGTAATGAGACTTTTACAGTTTGGTCAGGTTGACAGGATTTTGCAGTCTAATACCCACTGGGTATGTGCAAGTTGTTTTGTGTGTTCCACAAGATGTCCAAAAGGTATAGATATCGCTGCGATTATGGAAGCATTGAGACAGATAGAATTACGAAAAAATCAGGACAGGATAAATATCTGGTCTATTGATGCAAAAAAGAGGGAAGAACTGCCCGCCATTGCTATTGTATCTGCATACAGAAAACTTACTGCATAGGAGTTGCTATGAGAATTTCATATTTTCCCGGATGTACCCTTAAAACAAC
>JALTGJ010000092.1 GCA_027077185.1 Spirochaetales bacterium
TCTATATATTATGCAAATAAAATTGTTTTTTAATTACTCATCGGAGAAGAAATATTATGCCTACTTATGATTATAAATGTGAAAATTGCGGAAAAACATTTGAGTATTTTCAGTCCATGCAGGATGAGCCCCTTTCTGTCTGCAGGGAATGCAATGGTCATTTAAAAAGATTAATTGGCGGAGGGCTTGGTATTATTTTTAAGGGCAGCGGATTTTATGTAACAGACAATAAAGGGAAAAACAGTAATGTTTCCACTCTGAAAAATACATCTAAAACAGATTCAAAAACTGAAAAAAAGGTACCCGAAACTTCCCCTGTAAAAAAAACAGAAACAAAAAAAGAAACCGTAAAAACCCCGTAGAGACGCCTGTAAAGACGCCCAATTTGGGCGTCTCTACGGGCGTCTCTACGGTTTGAAATAAAATCTTTCTGTTTTTTCTGCCGCTTCTTTTAACAAATCTTCCCCTTCCAATAATGAAAAGGAGTTTTTTAATTTTTCTGCATCCGGTCTTAATAATGGATGGGTTGGTGAGAAAATAGTACAGCAGTCTTCAAATGGAAGAATTGATGTTTCATAGGTATCTATTGTATGTGCAATTTTTATTATGGATTCTTTATCCATTCCTATTAAAGGTCTAAAAACAATAAGATCTGTTTCACTTCCTGTATAATTTAAGCTTTCGACTGTCTGGCTTGCAACCTGGCTGAGTGATTCTCCTGTAATAAGGCATAAATTTTCTCTTGGTTTTGATATCATTTCTGCAATTTTAACCATTCCTGCACGCATTAGCAGAGTAACTTCCTCTTCTCTTGCTTTTTGTTTTAGAAGAAGCTGGAAATCTGTAAAAGGTACTACAAAAAGACTTAAACCGGAAAGATAGGGGGCTATTTTTTCTGCCAGGGTTTTTACCTTCTCTAAAGCTTCATCTGAAGTGTATGGGTATGCATGGAAATATATAGCATCCAGTTTTAATCCCCTTTTTGCCATTAAGTAGCCTGCAACCGGAGAATCAATACCTCCTGATAGCAAAAGCATACCTTTTCCTGCACTTCCTACGGGTAGTCCTCCTACGCCTTTTTCCTGGGTTCCATATACGTATGCAAGGTCTCTTATTTCTATACTTATAGTCCATGAAGGCTTGTGTACATCAACTTTCAATACCGGGAATTTATCTAAAAGGTATTCTCCTATTAAAGCAGATATTTCATAGGAAGTATATTCAAACCCCTTATCTGCACGTCTCGTTTCAATTTTAAAGCTGCCTTCAGGGTATTTCTTTATAAGTTCTTCTGCAAAAAGTGAAGCTGCCTTTTTTATTTCGTCAAGGTCTTTTTTTACTTTGACTGCTCTGGAAAAACTAACCAGACCAGGGGTTGTAGAAAGTGCATATTGAATATTTGAAATATTATCATCATCACTTTCAAGGAAAAATCTGCCTCTGTGAATTTTAATTCTTGAGGGTAATTTAAGCTTCTTTTTAATATTAAATCTTAGTTGTTTTTCAAAGCTTGACCGGTTGCCTTTTTTAAGAGAAATTTCCCCTATTTTTATAAGATATAAATTTTTCACTTCTTTCTCCAATACAGCTTTTTGCGCTGTGTCTCATTTTTATTTTCAATAACAGCTCTTCTCTAACACAGTGCAGTTGAGCTGGCGAAAAAAGCCAGAAACAATCTGAATTTGTATACATCGCACAACCCTCCAATAGTTCTTATCTATGGTACTTTCGTAATTCAAAGACAGTTTCTTTTAAAACTGAGATAAAATTCATAATATCAGCTTCGGTACTTGACCATCCTGTTGATATTCGTATTGATCCGGATGCATCCTGTTCGGATATATCTGATGCCAATAGAATTCTCATTTGTTTTTTTCTATTTCTGGATGAACATGCTGATCCTGTTGATACCTGTATACCTTTATCGCTTAAAATCCTTACCAGAACTTCACCTGGTACAGGCGAAACTGTTAAACTTGTTATATATGGTGAATAAATATTCCTGTTAACCCTTTTATTTTCGAACAGAAGCTTTATGCCCTTAATTTTTAAAAGCTCCTTTATTAAGAGCTCTTTTAACTGTTCCGCATTGGAATAATTACTGTCGATTTTGGGCAGGCTTATTTTTATTGCTTCAGTAAAGGCAATTATTCCTGCAGTATTTTCAGTTCCTGGTCTAATAGAAAACTCCTGTCCACCTCCTGCTGACAGAGGCTGGGCAGATTTTTGCAGATAAAGCATTCCAACACCTTTTGGTCCTCCAATTTTATGTGCGCTTAGTGAGGCAGAATTGATGTCCAGTAATCCGGGATAGAAGGGTATTTTACCTAAAGCCTGTACTGCATCTGTGTGAAAATGAATAGAACGTCCATTTTTCTTTTCATAGGCCCTTGTTACTTCTACAAGTTCAGTTATCGGTTGTATTGCACCTGTTTCGTTATTTACAGTCATTACAGAAACAAAAATGGTATCGGGTTTTAAAAGTTTTAAAAGTTTCTCCGGTAATATTATTCCTCTGGAATCCGGTTTAAGATAATCTACAGTAAAACCGTAAAATTTCAGGCTTTTGTAATATTCAGATATAGAGGGATGTTCTATTGTAGAAAGTATAATATGTGATCCCCTTTTTTTATAGAATAATGATGATAAAATAATGTTGTTTGATTCTGTCCCTCCGGATGTAAAAATAAGTTGTTCCGGTTTTGTTTTTAAAAGGTCTGCACATACTTTTCGTGAAATATTTATCTGCTCTCTGGCTTTTTTGCCTTCAGAGTGTACAGAAGACGGATTCCCCTGAAAATCTATTAGTGCTTTGGACATAATAGCCGGTATTCTCTTAATAATTGGTGCCGTAGCAGCCCAGTCCAGGTAGATTGATTTCATATCAGGATAATAAGCAAACTATCCATTCATTACAATGGATTAGCTATGTTTTTTTAAAGCAATTCGGAGATCTCATTGAATAAAAATCTTATTTATTGTAATGTTTATCACTATGAAAGATAAAACATGTTGTTCCGGTATTATTATAGAATCCTATGCAGAAAAACTGAAGGTTTGCGGTCATCCCTTAAGACTGAAGATCCTTTGTCTTATTGAAAATGAAGATGCATGTGTTACTGAGCTCTGGACTTGTCTGAATCAGTCCCAGCCTGTAATTTCCCAGCATCTGGCTGTATTAAAAGATAAAGATATTGTTGCTTCTGAAGTAAAGGGCAATAAAAGGTACTATTCCATTTCGGATCCTTTTATTCAGGAACTTATAAAAGGTATGTTGAAGTAGGGTTTGTTGAAAAATCGGACCTATAATATTGGTATCAGCCAAACATCTGTTAAATTTATAAGTAAGTCCAGTCTGTTAGACTTTGAGTTTGATAAAGTTATCACCGTCTTTGATAATAATACCCGAATACTTTTTCCGGAAAAAATACCTGTAGAGGAAGTTGTTCTTCCACCAGGAGAATTGTCAAAAAATTGGGAGAGTATCGATTCGATTCTTTCCAAAGCAGTTGATATCGGCGCTGCCAGAGATTCTCTCTTTGTAGGGGTGGGCGGTGGTGTTGTATGTGATATGGCAGCATTTGCAGGGTCTGTTTACATGAGAGGGACAAAAATTGTTCTTATTCCCACAACATTGCTTGCAATGGCAGATGCTGCTTTTGGTGGTAAAACAGGTATCGATTTTAGAGGGTACAAAAATATGGTGGGTACCTTTTCTCCGGCACTGGAGGTAAGAATTTGTATCGAAGTTCTGGAAAGTCTTCCGAAAAGAGAGTATCTAAGTGGTCTGGCAGAAATTATTAAACATGGTTTGCTCCGGGACAAAGAAATTCTTAACATATTAGATAATCAATATGAGAGAGTTCTTTCCAGGGATCCGGATATATTGCAGACTCTTGTGGAAAAATCCATTGCTGTTAAAGCATGGTATGTAGAACAGGATGCCCTTGAATCAGGCATTCGAACCCATCTTAATCTTGGTCATACCTTTGGACATGCATTGGAGTCCGTTTCTAACTTTAAGGGTTACTCCCATGGTGAAGCTGTAGTATGGGGAATTATTAAAGCTTTAAAAACAGGTGTTTGTATGAATACTACCAGTCCGGAATGGCTAAACAAAGTTTTAGTTCTTGTAAATAAATACTCCTATAATATTGAAACTCCATCGTATTTGAATGCTGATGACATAATAAATGCATTACAAAAAGATAAAAAGAAAAAAGGCAATAAGATCCAGTTCGTTCTTCAGAAAAAACAGGGAGAAACTTTTCTCTCAACGGTGGCAGGTGATCTTTTAAGCAAAATTATAAAAGAGAATTAATAATAGACTTTGTAGTACTGTTATTACTGTTTAGTATCTGTTCCTTTGTTCCTGATTCAACTAGTTTTCCATCTTCCATTATAAACAGGTAGTCAGCTATTTTATGAATAAGTAATGCAGAAGAGAAATTTGCTATAATTGTTTTTTCCTTATTGTGTAGATCTGTAATAAGTTTTATCATTTTTTTTGCTACAGAAGGGTCTACAAGAACAAATGGGTTGTCAAGATATATAAGTTCCGGAGAAGTAATAAGTGCTCTTCCCAGGCTTATCATTTTTCTTTCTCCATTTGATAGTTCTGCCGGGCGTAATTGAATGCTGTCTGTATATCCTACAAGTTTGAGCATCTCTATTATCATATCATCCTGTTTTTTACTGGAAAGTTCCGGAAAATGAAGCCTTAATGGCAGGCTCATATTTTGGTAAACAGACTGATTTGCCCAGAGGGCAGCATCCTGGAAAAC
>JALTGJ010000093.1 GCA_027077185.1 Spirochaetales bacterium
ATAATACTGCTACTCTTGTAGATTTTTCTTCAAAGGCTGGTGTGGGTTACACAGATGAAGAAAAAAAATTAATGATGACTTCTCTGGCAATTGAAAAATGGAATGTTATTCTAAATTCTTCAGCCAGAACTGTCATAAATCAAAAACTCTCTTATACAAAGGAATCTCCCGTAAAAGCAGATGCTTTAAAGTTCGGTGGTGATACTGTAATGGGTATAAGAGTGCATTTCCCTCAGGATCCATTTAACGCATATGCAATGGTTAAGCCTCCATTCGAAATTCCTGCATATATGCAGAAAGATGATACTGACACTTCAGGCAGTAAGTTTGATGGTTTTGGTGTTATAAAAAATGTTGGTGCGATTAAAAGTATAGCTATGGATGTTTACGGAAGTAATTTTACAAATGGTCTTGGCATTGTATTAAAAGATCAGGATGGAAATGAAAGAAATGTATTTATGGACTATCTTGATTTTAAAGGATGGAGAGAACTTGGGTGGAAAAACCCTTCATACATTGATGATGTACGAAACAGAGAACTTAAGAAGGTTCCTCTTTATCCGCGAACTACACCTATGAGACAGCTGGTTGGATTTATTCTTTACAAAGATGCTGCTGAAGCTGGTGGTGATGTAATAACCTACATTAAAGATGTAAAGTTAGTATACGATCAGGCAGTACTTCCAGGAGTGGATGATATTGATAATGAAGGATTATGGGGTATTCTGGGCAAAAGAGAAGAAGCAAGACGGACATCTGAATGGAGTAAACTTGGAGAGATGCAAGTGTTAAGGGCTCTTGAAGATAAGTTAATTGACAAAGGTTCAAAAGAATAATTTATAAGCTGTCCTAATCTTTTATAAAACCCTCCTGTACAGGAGGGTTTTTTTATTTGCTATATTTTTACTTTCTATAAGTATCAAGGTTTATGCTTACCCCTGTTGTTATTCTAAATAGAAAGTTTCCCGGCCATGTGGAAGCAAGATTTAAAGCAGTTGTATCATTGTAACCAAAAGAGTAGATGTTACTTTCCAAATTAGTAATTAAACTAAATCCTTCGTTTAATTTAAATGTAAAATCAGTTCCAAGAATCAACGAATTTAGTGTATTGGCATGGCTTGTGGACGTACTTGTGTCCAGATAAGTCCTGGTCAGAGTCTGATAGGCAAATGACAGAAGGGCTCTGAAGGCTACATTTTTTTGAAACATATCAACTTTAAATGCATATTCAGTAAAACTATCATCAACTTCCAGGTTAGCCGCCTGTTTTGTAACGAATGATTTTGAAGTAAGATTAACAGAGCATATGGCATTAGGAATGTAGTAGCCAACAGAAATTTTGTTGTATTCCTGTATATAATCACCAACTTTAACAAATCTTGAACCAATTGAACTGTCTGCTTTTAGTGAAGCATATATTATTCCCGGCAATTCTATTCTTACAGATGTTGATATGCCGGATTTTAAAATTGTACCTGCAGTGTTGAAACTTCCAAAAAAAGGTCCAACCCCAAGTTTAAAAAATTCATGTTGATATTCAAAAAGTGTATAGGTTGTATAGCGTAAAACAGGGTCATAGAAAACACCGGCTTTAAGCAGCATGTCTTCGCTTATTGAATCCGTTCCAAAAACACTTATTCCCCATGGATAGGTTGTGCCCGAAAGGGATGCAACCGGGCTGATATTTGTTTTGTCAAAGGAGATATCACTAATGTGAAAGAGTGCTGTCATCTCCATACTTGAAATCGAAAACAGGAAGGTAATACCAAATAATAAACTAAAAACTGTTTTTTTCATCTAAAACTCCGCTTTTACACTGATTACACCCTCAAACATATCATTTAGTGAGTATGGAAACAGTTTTGTGTTTAACATTATATTCCAAATAACCCCCGAGGTGATAGCGCTCAGGTAAGGCGTTACCTTAATACCAAATTGATTAGTTGCTGCCGAGGCATTGTATGTAGTACTTCCTTCAATTCCACCGGAAAAAGTACTTATTCCAGGTTCTCCTATCATAAAATTAATATGAACATCAGAAGATCCGGAATCACCTGTTGTGCTTTGGAGATAATATCCAGGATGCAGAAAAAGAGTTAGAATAATTGTTACTGGGTTAAATTTGATTCTGGGTTCAAAAAGAAAAAAAACTCTGTCTATAGTAAAGTTTTCAGAAGGATCCCATTTTGGGACACCTATCTGTGCAAAAAAATCACCTGTTGTTCCGGGGTTGTAGTTAAAAAGGAAACCAGCCCGGTACAACCCGTATGCTGATGCAGGATAAGTGGCCCCTAAAAATCCTTCTATTTTAACCTTGTCAAAGTTAAAAAGCGTTCTTATATCACTTGAAAAATATCCGCTGCCCATATAGCCGTCTTCGTAAACATACGCAGATGTTATATTTCTGTCACTTCCAAAATTACTCGATAGTTTTAACCCTGTACCGTTTATTGTGTGTATCCCGTTAAACTCATTATCTGGAAAATACAGGTAACCCCTGTACCTGGTTGCTATTTGTTGTGAGCCAAAAATGGTTTGAAAATCATCACCGGAGCATAGTACATCAGTTTTTCCGATAAAATATGTCAGGTTGGCAGGGCTTGAAAATAAATCTCTAATAATAACCTGTGCAGATTGAAATTGTAAATATGTCTGATTGGATAAATAGCTTCCAAGTTCTCCTGCAGTTCCCAGGGTTCCTGGATCTGTTTGTGAATATCCAAGATCTGAGCTGTCAAATCCTATGGTTAGGCTTCCTCCCAGTTTATACCCGCCACTGACTAAAAGGTCTATTTTAGCTCTTGTAGTAAGAACAGGGGTTCCCGTATTGAAATTTGATCTGGTTATAATTTCCATATTAGGAACTTCCAGATTAGCGGCATATAGTTTTACTGCCGTAATTAACATTAGTAAAACCAAAACTCTACAGCTTTTCTTAGTAAAAAAGTTCATTTTCAATTCTCCATACATACATTTTATACCTTATTTTAAAAAAAACAAATGTTCTCAATATATCTATCGTTAATTTTAAGCAGGACATTGATAAGTTTAATATAATTTTTAAAAAATCATACTTGACTTTCGCCTCTCAATATATGATGATTATCTTATCATGAGTGATTATTTAGACCCTAACAATGAAGAATTATTAAAAGACTTTTACATGGAGGCAGAGCTTCAGGTTGATATACTTGAGCAGAATATTCTTGTTCTTGAAAATAATCCTGAAGATATGGATTCTGTAGATGAAATTTTTAGAGCAGCCCATACCTTAAAAGGGGCTTCTGCAACAGTTCAGATGAATGAGCTGGCTGGATTTACACATATTGTAGAAGACGTGCTTGATGAGATACGCGGTGGAAAAATAAAGGTTTTGCCCCATACAGTAGATGTACTTCTTGAAGCGATTGATTTAATAAAAGAGATGCTTAGATACAGATCTGAAGGTAGGATATATGAAGATGATATATCCGAGTTAACTACCGGATTAAAAGATTTAATGGATGACCAGAAGGAAACTTTATCCCGGAATAGTGAAAAGGTAATAGAAAATACTGCCAGTTCTGACAAGAGTGTTTCTGATGAGCAGTCAAATAATTTAAAACTGTCTGAGTATGACATTCTTGAACTATTGGAAGCTGCTGATGAAAATGAGAAGGTCTATGAAATAAAAGTAAATTTTAATGAAGACCATCCCATGAATTCAATTGGCGGTATACAGGTTTTTGCAGGACTCAAAGGGGCAGGAATGGTTCTTAAAACAATTCCGGATTTCGAGGAGTTGTACGAAGATGTCTTTCATCCCGAAATTGTTTACTACATTGCTTCCGGACAGGAAGTAGAAGTGCTTTCTTCTAAATTAAACATCCCTGGTGTAGTTACAGACAGTAGCATAAGGGAACTTAATAATCCTTCTCCTTCTGCAGCTAAACCAGCTCCTGCTGAATCTGCTGCAGAGCTGAAAGATTCTGAAAAAAAAGAACCGGAAACTTTGCCTGAAAAATCTGTTTCAATACCCGAGGATTCTTCCGAAAAGTCAAAACCAGATACTAAAGAAAAAGAATTAAAGAAAACCAAAAATACAGGTTCTGTTCTGCGGGTGGACAGCAGGAGAATTGACAATTTATTAAATTTGGTTAGTGAAACCGTAATTACAAAAGCCACATTTAATCAGATTGGAAATAATTTTTCGGCAGTTGAGTCCAGTATAAATGAACAGGAAAAGCAGTTTAAAGAAGGGCTGAAAGAACTAATAGGGTTAATTCCTGAATATATCGAAAAATCACAGGACGGCCTTTCTTTTAAAGAAATTAAATCTGATCTAAATGATCGTTTTTCTGATCTTTATGAGACTTTTGATGATTCTAAACTTGCCCTGCGTAGTACTATTGTAAAATTTAAAAGTACCGCTCAAAATCTTGCAAGAACAACAAGTGAACTCCAGGAAGGAGTTATGCAGATTCGTATGGTTCCTATAAGCCAGATTTTTTCAAGATTTCCGAGACTCGTAAGAGATGCATCCAAGTCTCTTAAGAAAACAATAAAATTGAATATAATAGGTGAAGATACTGAACTGGATAAATCTGTTATTGAAGATCTTCTTGATCCGCTTATTCACTGCGTTAGAAATTCTGTAGATCATGGAATTGAAAGCCCTGATGAGCGAATTAAGGCAGGAAAAACAGCTGAGGGAATTGTTACTCTTAAAGCCCGTAATGAAGGCAGCATGATTATAATTGATATTGAAGATGATGGAAAAGGTATTGATGTTGAAGCTGTAA
>JALTGJ010000094.1 GCA_027077185.1 Spirochaetales bacterium
CTTTTCTTGATGAAAATACTCTAATTGCTGTACTGAGTTTATCAATATCTCTAAATGTATGAAACACTATTAAAAGTTTTCCCATTTCCGATAACCCAATGGAAATCCATCTATCTTCATAATCACTATGCTCATTATCATAGATAGATATCATATTAGGATCCCTGAATATAGTTGCAGCCTCACTAAATAATATACCATGCTTTGATATATTTGATAAAGCTTTCTTAGGATTCCATTCAAAATTATATTTTAACATGGACATAAACTTTCTTTACCTTTTCCCTTCTGGATTCGTGCAAAGATCGCTTAGGTTGCATAGCCGAGCAGGAAGCTTGCTTCCGACCAGGCAAGGACGCGGAGCCCGCTAAGGGATTATTCTATCTCCTGTTTATCTATATAGACACAGGTAACAGAGTTACCCATCTCTGCAAAGCAGGTGCCTGTTACAAGGCCAACATAGATGAGTTCCTATTACAGTAATGTTCACTAATTTCCTCTATTGCTAATTGTTTTTTTGTTTCTCTCGCAGCTTATTCCGCGAAGATGGAGCTCAGATTATCAACCTTTATAAGGTTCCTGAATCTCTCTTCTGTCAATCTTCAATTTGTCGCAGGCTCTAACAAAAAGGCGCCCAGCTATTCTATCTTCCAGTCTACTTTGGCCAATCTTTTCGATACTATTTTTAATGTTTTCAATATTTCAGCTTCTGTTGGTAATTCTCCGTACACAAGCTTGCTAAAAATTGAAAAATATGTTGTTTTTAATTTATCCCAAACGCTGTTACTTTCTTTAAAAATAATTGCTTGTCCGGGATGATTCCGCAACCATTCATTTTCACTTTCAAAACTCAGCATATCATCATTAGCCACTCTTACCAATAGTTCATTATTTTCGTGTAAATTCATTTAATGTTCCATTTTAGGGCTGTTGGTAATTTCTCTTTTGTAATTCCTAATTTATACTCTGATAATGGATTCAGGCTTTCATCTAAACTATTTAGGGGTATTCTCTTTCCTACATATTCCAATAATGCTCCCAAAAATGCTCTACCTCTTGGAGGGTAAGACAAAGCAATTTTCAATAATTCTTCTGTCTGATTTTTATTGAATTCTTTCAATACGCTTATAAATAACTCAATCGCTGATTTTTTATCCAAATCCGGTATTTGCTTAAAATCTTTTAAAGCATCCAAATATTCAAGATATTTATAATTTTCGTCTGTAACTTCCACATAACTTTTTACTGCATTCGCTTTTATCTTTGCACCCCGGGAAGTAAGTTCTTTGATTACAGTAATGGAGGTAGCATCCCTCATATCGTCTGTTTCCGGCTTGAAACTAAGCCACCAAAGGGCAAAAGAAAATCCCTTTAGATCCTCTCCAAACCTGGCTATACCTTGCTGCTTACAACCGGGCTCTTATATCGGCAGATACCTTTTTTAAGGAGATTTCGCGCAAAGCTCACTAAGGACGCGGAGTCC
>JALTGJ010000095.1 GCA_027077185.1 Spirochaetales bacterium
CGTATTATTACAGACTCTGAAATTAATCGTCCAGGGCTAACGCTAAGTGGTTTTTTTGACGAATTTGCTTATCACCGAATACAATTATTTGGAAAAGGTGAAGTAGCATATTTAAAGATGCTGGAAGAAACAGACAAAATGGAAACTATTAAGAAAATGTTTTCTTATCGAATTTCATGCTGTATTTTTACGAATTCAGCGGTTCCCGGTGAAAAATTTCTAAATCTTGCAAAAGCCGGAGAATGTCCAATTCTCCAAACAGATCTTTCCTCATCTGAATTTGAGTTAAGAATAATCAGAGCTCTCTCAGATATCTTTGCACCAAGGCAAACTATTCATGGGGTATTGGTAGAGGTATTTGGTATCGGTGTATTGATAACCGGAGGAAGCGGTGTTGGAAAAAGTGAATCTGCACTTGAACTTATCGAAAGGGGACATCGCCTTATAGCTGATGATTCAGTTGTTCTAAGAAGTGTAAACGGAAATTTTTTAATGGGTTCCGGCACTAATGAAATGCTTGGACACCACATGGAAATCAGAGGGTTGGGAATTATAAATATAAGCCATCTGTTTGGAGTGGGATCCATTCGGGATAAAAAGCAAATTCAACTTATTATAGAACTGGAGACCTGGAATCCGGGAGCTGTTTATGACAGAATTGGAACAGGTGAAGTAACAAAAAAAATGCTGGATGTTGAAGTTCCCCTAATAAAGATGCCTGTCAAAGCAGGGAGGAATATACCCATTCTCATTGAAGTAGCAGCTATGAATGAGAGGCTAAAAAAGCTGGGCTATTATTCTGCTCAGGAATTTGATAATAATGTTCTAAAGTGGCTTGAAAGCAAAAATGCACGGAATTTATATTCTAATAATACTGATATTTTTTGAGGTAACAATGAAACAAGAAACTGTAACAATAAAAAATAGAGCAGGAATACATGCACGACCATCAGCATTAATAGTACAAACTGCAAATGAATTTGACTCTGATATTTTTCTTGAACTGGATGACATGAAAATAAATGCCAAATCCATAATGGGAATAATTACTCTTGGTGCAAATTATAAATCGACCCTGCAGATTATTGCGGAAGGAGCAGACGAAGAAGCAGCAGTTAGTGCAATTGTAACCCTATTCGAAAACAGATTTGAGGAAGAATGATATAAAACCAATGAGCAGTTATAAAAATACAAAATCTGCTTATGCAGGACTCATAAGTATAGTATCAATCTATATTATGCTTATAATACTTGTCCTTTTTTTTGCAAATAAAGTCCTTTTTGAAATTTCAAAAGGAGAATCTTTCTCAAATCTTGTCTTTATTCCTCTTGCCATGGTACTGCCTATATTTTTGATAGCCACAATTATTTATAATCTGGTTAAACTGTTCAGACAAAAGAGGCAAAAACGCCCAGGATCAAATTTCAAAATAAAACTTCTTATATTTTTTACTCTAATAACAATACTGTCATCTGTTCC
>JALTGJ010000096.1 GCA_027077185.1 Spirochaetales bacterium
GAATAGGCATTTTCTTCTTCATTTGCCACAGAGAAAATAATTTTATCTATGAGATCTGTAAAAATACCGGCTTCAAAGGAAACAAAATTGTCTTCTTCAAATTCCGGAAAATCGGGAAATTCATCACTTGGCATACCGGCAAGGTTATAAGTACTCAAGCCTGCAGATATAATAACCCAGCTGTTCTCTGTTTCCTGGATAGTTATGGAATCAGTTCCTGATTCACGTACAATCTCAAAAACTTTTTTGCTTGGAAGTGTTAAAATTCCCTGGTCATGGATTTCGGCAGGAACTTTTACCCGTAATCCTACTTCCAGATCTGTTCCTGTGAGAATGAGACCATCATCTATGGATTCTATGAGAACATTGGAAAGAATGGCCAGAGTAGCCCGTTTGTTAGTTATATTTTGCAGGCTGTTTAGACCTTCCATTAAATCGGATCGTAATACGGTACAGTTCAGTGTCATGGGATGTCTCTTTATTAAATAATCTTTTTATTATTGTTATTAAGACGGTTAGTATGTTTAAAATAAACTTAACATATTAAAATAATAAAAATTTCTATAAACAGTGTGTTGTGAAAGAAAAGAGAAAAATTGTTAATTTCCTGTTTTTAACAGCTTATCAACTGAGTTATGAATAAGCTATTAACAAAGGCTGTTGAAAAGTTGTTGAAAACAGAAAAAAATAATTAAATATTTTTATGGAAAAACAATACGATAATAAGCGTTTTTGTTAGTAACAATATTAGTGCAAAGCGGGTAAAAAAACAAGATTTTTAAATGAATTTTTCTTTTCCTAAAAGTTCTGGTAATAAGAGAATTTTAATGAATAAAAAAAGAGCCGAAAAATTAGAAATATTATTTTTAACAGCCTTAAATGATGGTGTTTTTCCCGGAGCATCTTTTTCTTTTTCAAAGTGGTCAGGTAAGGATTATGAGCATGTGGACGGATGTTATGGTTTTGCTGAATTGATTCCCTGCAAAAAGGAGTTGAGTAAATATTCTATTTTTGATCTTGCATCTCTCACAAAACCTCTGACAACTGTGCCAGTTTTACTCCATCTTTTTGAAAAAAATGTATTAACCCCTCATACAAGACTGTCTGATATTTATTCGTTATGTCCTGTTGATAAAGGAAAAATAACTATTAAACAACTCATTTCACACTGCGCCGGTTTTATCCCTCACAGGGAATATTTTAGAGAACTGGTTTTTATCCCGAAGAAAGACAGAAAAGAATATCTGTTAAAATATATTTTAGGGGAGAGACTGTTATCAGAACCGGGTGAAGAGCACTGTTATAGTGATCTTGGATTTATGCTGCTTGGTCTTATCATAGAGAAGATAACTTCCAGGGGTCTTAATGAACTTGCAGAGATCAATATATATAGGCCTCTGGAACTGCAAAATGACCTTTTTTTTCCAACTCTTAACGAAAAAGGAAATAAACCATACGTGAGTACAGAAAAGAGTCTATG
>JALTGJ010000097.1 GCA_027077185.1 Spirochaetales bacterium
CTATAATACTCTCTATGTCGATCAAAAAAATTAAAAAAACTACTGTAGTTGAACAGGTTATGGAGCATATTAAAGCCCTTATTTCTTCCGGTGAGTATAAACCAGGAGATAAAATTCCTACAGAACTAGAACTCGCGGAATCTTTTGGAGTTGGACGTTCTACGATAAGAGAAGCAATAAAAATTTTTAACTATATGGGTGTCCTAAAATCCCAGGCAGCAAAGGGAACATTTGTCGAAGAAAGATCAAATATATCGTCAGAATCCCTGACATGGTCCCTTCTACTTGGAGAAGATGAACTCAATGAAATGATCGATCTTAGGGGGTCCATTGAGATATGGGCTATGTTTAAACTGACTGATAAAATTGCCTCTGAGGATGATGAAGGAAATAAAATAGCCAATGAGTTGAAGACTATTATCGGGATAATGGAAAAATCGGCAGCAGCACACAAAAGAGAAAACTTAATTGAATCTGATTTTCAGTTCCATAATATAATTGTTCAGAGTTGTAAAAATACACTGTTTTCATCCCTTTTTGATACTTTAAGGTCATTTTTATACGATGAGATTGAGAAATCTCAGCTGGATTATTCAAATTTAGCTATGATTCCTGAAGAACACAAACAACTTCTGGAGGCCCTTTTGTCAGGTGAGAAATCAACTGTTTATTCAGCTTATAGTAGTCATATTGCAAATATAAAAAACAGATTAAGTAACAGATAATATTTTTATACATTTACCCGGTAGATCTCGTAATTCCAATTGATAATTTCCGGTGTAAGTATTTTTTTACACTCTTCAAATAGATATTCATATTTCTTCTTAATAGGAGAATCTGTCCCTCTCTTTGGTACAATAATAAAGTCATAATCTCTAAGATTCCCATAAGGTTTAGAATCTTTTAGAGGTATGTCAGAAAATTCATGTTTTGTCAGCACCAATATCTTCTGACCACTGGTATCTCTTAAAATCGTTCCTTTTCTTATGCTTTCATCATCTGACTCAATATATAAATCTCCATTATATATACAGCTTGTACCCTGGATAATAAAATCAAAGTTTGTAGTAAGATAGTATTCTGTATTTTCACCAATAATAGTATGGGTTACCGAGTCTACCCTGCCCTCCGGCATTGAAACCACAATATTATCATGATTTATACCCGGATCAATCAGCTGGCTCAAAGCTCCCAGATTATTAGTGTGTATGAGATACTTTGTCTTATTTTGAAATGATCTTTCTGCGAATATTGTAGAAATATGGTAACAAAGCGTTCCTGCTCCAAGAAGAATCTTAATTGGTTCTTTACGATCATTATGGGCTTTAAAATCTTTGATCTTATCAAAGACACCATTTGCAACTTTTATTTTTTCATTCACATAGAGGTGATGCTTTTGAAAGAAATTTATAAACGGATAGTTGATTGCTATCGAAAACTGATCTCTATTGTTTTCAGAATTTAGTTTTTTAAAAAGGA
>JALTGJ010000098.1 GCA_027077185.1 Spirochaetales bacterium
GGATTAACCCGGGTTAAAAGATGGAGGGATACCTGGTCTGATCTGCCAGACGATATCTTTCTGGAAGCAGTACCTTTTAAGGAAACCAGTCACTATGGACGAAAAGTACTTGTTTCATCTGTAATTTACGGATATCTTTACAATGGTTTCAAACCGGAAGAAATAGTTAATATGTTTTATAGGGAATGATAAAAAAATTATAAGTTTTTGTGTTGATATAAAAATAAGAACTGTTTATCATTCAAAAGGAATTGATTTATGTCATATTTTCAGGCAATTTTATTAGGTGCACTTCAGGGAGTTACAGAGTTTTTACCGGTATCCAGTTCCGGACATCTTGCTGTAATACAATCGTTTATGAATCTTCAGGATGTTCCTGTCCTTTTTGATATTCTTCTTCATATATCTACACTTTTTGTAGTGTTTATTGTGTTTAGAAAAAGAATTACAGGAATTATTATTTCACTTTTTAAGAGGGCGGATAAAACTGAGGATGATAAGGCAAATATTAAACTTTTTTTAATGATTTTGGTCTCTACTCTGTTTACAGGAGTAATAGGCTTGATTTTAAACGGGTTTGGAGTAGAAAACTATTTATTTATTATTTATATATTTTTTATTCTTACCGGATTATTATTAATTGGAACTAAGTTCTGGGGTGGAAAAATAGATTACAATACCATTGGTGTTAAGCAGGGAATTATTACCGGAATAAGTCAGGGGTTGGGTGTTCTCCCTGGAATTTCCAGATCCGGTATTACAATATCTGCAGCCCTTCTTTCCGGAATGGACAGGGAGAAGGCTGGAGAATATTCATTTCTTATATCAATTCCTGCAATACTCGGGGCTTTTTTACTGGAGTTAAAAGATGCCTCCGGTCTTTTGAATATGGTTAACCCAATTATTATAGCAACGGGAATGTTGTCTGCTTTTGCTGTTGGTTTGATAAGTCTTAATCTATTATTAAAACTGATAAAAAAAGGGAACCTGTATTTGTTCAGTATTTATTTGATTCCTCTGGGTATTGCAGGGCTGGTGTTCTTTAGGTAATTTTCTGTACAGTCTCATTTTAGTTTTTTAATTTTAACCCGATAATTTTAGTAGGGTGGCTTGTTTGATGTCTACAAATTTAGCTTGTTTTTGGCTTTTTGTGCCAGCTATAATGCTCTATATTAGAGAAGAAGTACTTTATAAGTAGAAAGTGTAGTACAGCACAAAAAGTTCATAAGGGAGAGGTATGTCTAAAGGTAGATTATCTATTTATTCAGCAGTTGTTCTAGGTGTATTGGGGGGATATCTTCTTCTCTCTCTTGGATTATACTATACTGGAATTAATGTCCGTCCGGGACGATTTTTAATAGAAAGTTTCAGTTATGCAGCATTTTTTATTCCTGTGTATATATTTTTGGCATTAATACTTGCACTGAAAATGAATTTTCAGAGTAAATGGGTAGTTCTGTTAACACTAACCATTTTCC
>JALTGJ010000099.1 GCA_027077185.1 Spirochaetales bacterium
GTACTGCGTACATCCGCTGCAGTTCGATTCTTATTATCTGTTAGTGTTTCTATAATAAGAGCAACTCCGCCCGGTCCATAGCCTTCATATACCAGTTCAATATAATCAACGCCGTCAAGATCACCAGTACCTTTTTTTATGGCTCTTTCCATGTTGTCTTTAGGCATATTTTCAGACTTAGCCTTTAAAATTGCAGTTCTTAATCTTGGATTTGATTCAATATCACCTCCACCCAGTCTTGCTGCAACACTTATCTCTTTAATAATTTTGGTAAAGATTTTGCCGCGCTTTGCATCGGCAGCACCTTTTTTATGTTTAATTGAGGACCATTTACTGTGGCCTGACATAATAACTCCTTGTAATGCATAATAAGTCTAAACTATCACAGTTAAAATTGAGCTGTCAAGATTGGCCAGTTAATCTCTGACACTCTTAACTTCAGTTTATTCTCAGATATTAACGATGCTGTATCCACAAGAAAAGGATTAAGCAAAGAAAGCCCCCGGGGAGTAAGACTAATTGACTCTTCTGTAAAAGTAATTATTTTACTCCATTTGTCCGTAACAGTTTTAAGGTACTCTTTAATATCCATATTAAAAACCCTGTTTATATGTTCAGTATCGATCCCTTTTTTAAGTCTAAAAGCCATCATTAAATGCTCTAAAAGAAATGATTCCGGGCTTATAAGCTCCTGGGCTGTCCTGTCTGTAATTTTTTTTTTACTAATAAATTCGGAAGTGCTTCTTTTATAGCTTAAGCGCAAGGGGCCTTTATCTGTTAATAAGGTTGATACCCCGGAAGGTCCTACACCCAAATATGTTCCCATTTTCCAATAGTTTAAATTGTGTAAAGATTCTTTCCCTCTTTTAGCAAAATTAGATATTTCGTAACGGTTAAAACCAGCTGATTCAAGTAAATTTATAGATTCTTCCTGCATTATGATATCTGCAGTATCTGTAATAGGCTGTATTTTACCGTTCTCCAGTTTTGTAAATAATTTTGTTCCAGGTTCAAAGCTTAAACTGTAAAGTGAAATATGATCAGGTTTAAAAGAATTTAACTGCCTTATATCTGACAATGCAATATCCAGAGTCTGTTCCGGTACAGCATTAATAAGATCTGCACTAAATAACCTTGTCCAGTTTTGTTTTATAGTTTCAAGAGCTGTCAAAGTTCTTTTGACATTGGTATTTCTACCCAGAACTTTTAGTACCCGGTCATTTAGACTTTGTACTCCCAAACTAATTCTGTTTATGTTGTTTTCCTCCAGAATAGTTAAAACTTCTCTTGTAACAGTTTCCGGATTTAATTCTATAGTGTATTCAAGTGGAATATTATTAATTATTATGCATAATTTTTGTAAAAAATCTCTTAAGACAGCAGCAGGTATAATACCCGGAGTGCCTCCTCCTATAAAAAGAGTTCTAATTTCGGGATATCCAAGACTTTCCATAAAAATTTCGATATCTTTAAGAAT
>JALTGJ010000100.1 GCA_027077185.1 Spirochaetales bacterium
CAATGTATCATTTTGACACAATATAACGCCAATTTCACCTGTTTGGCCGTTGAGACGGCCCAAATCTTGCCTGTGTAAAAAACTAGCAGAATTTATAGAAACTGCCAAATCTGGTGCAAATTTTTGTTCAAGTAAGCCCTGCGGGCGGCATCTAACCTACTAAGACTATATCTCAAACATTATAAAATCCACCCTAATCTCCATCGGTTAAAATATTAACCAAACAAACCAAAGGCTGGTCGGAAGCAAGCTTCCTGCTCGTCTATGCAACCATAGGAGATTAGAATGGAAAAATCAGAAAACTGGTACAAGCAATTCACCGACAAGTTAGAACTAAGTGGTATGAGTCCAAGAACTCAGGAAGCTTACTCACGGGCAGTAAGATTACTTAAGGATTATTGTAACAAAGATCCCTGGGAAATAACAGAACAAGATGTTCAGAATTATTTACTCATGCGGAAAAACACATCGAAATGGGCGCCGTCTACATTGAAAGTAGCTCTGTGTGGTATAAGATACTATTATCAATTAATTCATAAAGTTAACTGGGAAATATTCAAGATTGCTAAGTTCTATGGAGGAAGGCAACTGCCATCAGTTCTTACCAGGGATGAGGTGGACAAGCTTTTAAAATGTGTAACTCCCTTCAGTAATTATGTCTATCTTGTTCTTGTTTATAGTTGTGGTCTTAGATTAAACGAAGCTCTTAATATTGAAGTCTCAGATATTGATAGAAAAAGAAAGGTTCTCCATATTCATAGAGGTAAAGGAGCAAAAGATCGATATGTTCCTCTGCCTCATGACACTTTAAACCTTTTGGGCAAATACTGGCTGACTCACAAAAATAAGAAACTGATGTTTCCAAGACTCCAGAATCAAAACGGGAAACCTTTTAAAGAATATGCTGTAGAGACTATTAAAGAAAGCGCTCCTCAAACAGCAATGAAAAAAGCCTTGAAACAAGCTAAAATAAATAGAAAAGGAGTATCGGTTCATACTCTAAGGCATTGCTATGCAACTCATCTTTTAGAATCCGGTGTTAATCTAAGATATATTCAAATCTACTTAGGACATTCTTCAATTGTATCTACTCTGGTTTATCTTCATTTAACAGCTGCTGGGAATAGTGATGCATATGGAATTATTGATAATTTAATGAGTGGGTTTTAATATGGAAACCACTATTAAAGAGATTTTTACAAAGTATGCGGATGAGTATTTACTTATTCATGAGGGATGCATTCCTACAAATCATAAAAAAGTAATTGATGCTATTATTAACTGCCGAACAGAAGTTTATGGAATTACATTCTATAAATGTGAATCATGTGGGAAAATCCATTCCAGCTACAGGTCTTGCGGAAACAGACACTGCCCGACTTGTCAGGATCATAAAACAAAACAGTGGGTTTTTAAACAGCTCCGACGAGAACTTGATTGCAACTATTTTCTTATAACCTTTACAGTACCC
>JALTGJ010000101.1 GCA_027077185.1 Spirochaetales bacterium
ATTGTAAAACTGTTTAAACCTGCCTGCTTTCTAAACCCGTCGAATTCGACGGGTTTAAAACCAGGATTATGCAGCTGTTCCCAGAACCCCAAAAGTTCAATAGTATTCCTATTCCTCATCCAGTTTTAACAATATCATCCATATGGATATCATCTTTATGTCTGGCAATATCTGTTAATGATATATAATCTTCATGCTTCCCTGTAATTATCGAAACAACCTTTCCCTGAACATCAATTTTTTTACTTTTCATAATTTCAACCTCTCTATCAGCTATGTAAAGAATTCTCTAAAACCAGTAGTTTCATCAAAAACCTCAACCAAATCACCAATCTCTACCTTACTCTCCCCATCCAAAACAAAAACATTAACATGATCCATAGCCCTGGTAAGCGACACATAGATAAGATTTCTCTTCATCTTCTCCAAAGTATCATTATCAAAAATTCTCCCTGTAAAAGGAGACCGGTGAAGTAAAAGCAGCACAATAGAAAAATCCAGTCCCTTACTGGAATGAAGAGTCGAAATACGAATAAACAGATGAACACGCTTTACAATTAAAGATAAAAGTTCATCCTTACCAATAGATGATTCAATTTTTTGATATCCTTTTATAAATAGCATATCTTGAAATCTATTCAATGCAAGAACATTTTTTTCTTCAGAGCTAAGTTAACTTTAGCTGCTTACGAACAACATCTCTGATTTTCTGCGTCCAGGTCAGGACTAATGGCAAATGCTCAGCTCCTACTTTCATTGAACTTCCCGGATAACGGGTAACAGTTCCAAATGGAGTCAATCGTTCACAAATACCCTGGATTATAGATAAATAAGGAAGTAACTTCCGGCACTCTGTATTTAACTTTCCCAGATCATGAATAAATAGTACTGGCTGATTATTTTCAATAAGTAAAGCTTTAAGGTATTTTTCAGCAGTCTGCTGACAATGATAACCAATAATTTCAAAAGGAGGATTATGGGACTTAGCGAGCAGCAATGAAGCTTCATAGTCCCTTTCAGCAAATTCTACCCACTCTTTCGCGCCACTGTTCATTATACTGCAATTCCCTCTGACTTAATTACATGCTCCAATGTCCAGATTTCATGGCTTCGCTTGTCAAAATTGGATTCATCAATAACTATCACATCGAGAGCTCTATCCAGATACTTGTGAATTTCTGTAGATAACTCAGCAGCAAGTACAAATGAATCCTTTTCCAGTTCAGGAAAAATTACACAAATATCAATATCACTATCCTTAGTTGCAGAATTATTAGCCTCTGATCCAAAAATGATAAACCGTGCATCAGGGTACATCTGCTTAACAGCATTTATTCCATCAATAATTTCATCTTCCATAACAAACCTTACCTTCCAGACAATAATCTCAATAGTCAGCTTTTTGCGCTGTTACACATTTTGAATTAAATAAATGCTCTTATCTAATGCAAGGGCAATTCACT
>JALTGJ010000102.1:0-793 GCA_027077185.1 Spirochaetales bacterium
GATCTGAACTGGCTTTTGCATTTAATTCAGTAGTACCGGGAATATCTATCCTGTCAAAGGCTGCAAAGAGATTAAACTGACAGCTGGACAATGCAATCAGCAAAAAGGCTGTTACGCCTAAAACTAACATTTTTTTCATATCTTTCCTCCTGTATAATACAATTGCAAAAAAAATTATCCAATAATTCGATAATTATTAAATTACTTTTTGTTACTTATGTTTATAGTATAGCGCAATAAAATAAAAAAGCAAATTAATAAGTGGAGTTTTTAATATTCCTGTAGAGAAAAGGCATGCCTTTTCTCTACAGGAAACGTATAAATTCACATTCTATACCTTTATCAATACTGTTTATTCTGCATTTTGCCAATTTACCACGAAATGAAACATCATTTTCCAATCCTTTAAGCATAACATGTAAATAATTCTCCGAAAGACCGGACCAGAACCCGGTACCAGTAAGGCATGCCTTACTGCTATTGGATTCAATATATTTCTCCAAAATAATTTCTAATTCACATCCCTGCCATTTTTTAAAATATTTATTATGCAGTTCCGATGCTAATTCTCTTACAAGAGCAGTTCTTTCTCCGGTTATTCTTTCGGGTACTCTATTTTTCGCAGTAAACAAAGCTGTACCTGGTCTTGGTGAATATGGGAAGATATGTAGTTGTGAAAGTTCAAGCTTTTTAATAAGATTATAGGAATCTCTAAAATCTTCTTCAGTTTCCCCGGGCAGACCCAGAATAATATCCGCAGCTATAAAAGGATCTGTCTTTGCCTGCCTAAGTA
>JALTGJ010000102.1:803-4709 GCA_027077185.1 Spirochaetales bacterium
GTAAGGCAACTGCCTCTATAACCCGATCTGAAGTATAATGTCGTTTAATCTTTTTTAGCATCGAGTCAGATCCACTCTGAATAGGAATATGAAAATGAGGAACAACTGCTTTATGAGCAAGGGCTTCTGCCAGATTTTTGTCAATTCTATCCGGCTCCAAAGATGAAAGTCTTATACGTACAGTTTTCAAAACAGATGTTAAAGCTCTTATAAGCGCAGGCAGTTTATTTCCAAAATTATCAGGATCAATGTAGTCTGTTATATTAACACCTGTCAGAATTAACTCCCGGTATCCGTCTTCCTCCAGTTTCAAAGCTCTGTCTACAACCTCTTTCAGGCTTAAACTTATAGAATCTCCACGTGCTATTGTAACCCTGCAATATCCACAATTATTGTTACATCCATCCTGTATCTTTAAATAGGCTCTGGAATGGTCTTTAAAGGATGTTTTATCAAATTTAAAACGATCCGAGGAAATAATTTTCTTAGCTCCACTTATATCCAGAAAATCTGAAACTATCTCAATTAAAGGAAGGCCATGACTTACTCCCTCCCTTACTACATCAGGAAGATCCAATAGAGTATGTTTCCTATCCATAGAGACAACAAATACATTCTTTTCAAGTTTTTCAATTTCTGTAGGTTCTACCTGGGCATAGCACCCTGTTACCAGGACCACTGAACCGGGGTTTTCTCTGGCAAATTTCCGTATCATTCTTCTGGCTTTCTGTTCTGCCTTTGTTGTAACTGTACAACTATTTACTATATACAGATCCGCATGATCATTTATATTGGAGACTAAAAAACCCCGGCTATCAAAGGACTCTGCCAGGGCTTCACTTTCACTTTGGTTAAGCTTACAACCTAAAGTATAAATAGATGTACTAACCATTCCGAAGCTGAGCCTCCACACGCTCTTTACCGCGTTTAGCATCCGGAAAAGAAGGTGCCAGCTCCAAAGCTTTATCATAGGCTTCTATGGAATAGGTATAATCCTTTGCCATTTCTCTTGCATAACCAAGTCTGGCCCACCAGCGGGCAATATTGGGACTGTGATAAACAGCTGTTGTAAACGAAATATCAGCATGACTGTATTCCCCTAAACGGATATATAACTCACCCATAAGAAAATAAACTGAATCAATTCTTCCTCCTCCGGGAGAAAGGGAAGCATATTCCTCAAACCATTTTAAGGCCTCTGAGTTTTTACCAAGATAGAAATTTGCTTCACCTATAATTTCTATAATACGTGTATCATACCTGGATATTTTTATAGCTTCCTGAGCTTTTTCAAGAGCTTCTGTGTATTTTCCAAGGCGTATAAGACTCCATCCCAGAACAGAATATGAATCCATATTTCCTGGTCTGACTTTAAGCTCACCTTCACAAACTTTTATTGCATCTGAATACTTTCCATTCTGATACAGTACAAGGGCATCCGGCCGATCCTGCCCAAAAACTGATATTGCTAATATAAAAAGCATCAGACTTGCTAAATTTTGTTTTCTCATTACTCGCCTCCTTTTATAGGAGATTCCATTCGGCATATACCATTAAACCTGCAACCGCTCTCCATTATAACATCAGGTGCTGTTATATCACCATCAACCATCGCAGAGGAAAAAAGTTCTACTCGGCTATAGGCAAAAACATCACCCTTAACCTTGCCTTTAAGGGAAACAACTTCCGCTTCAACTCTTGCTTCGACATATGCATCAATATCTATATAAAGCTCACCCTCTGCTTTAATATCACCAAGGAACCGACCCTTTATCATTAAGGACTTCTCAAAGTTCAGGACTCCCTCAAAATCAATATCTTTAGCAAGAACAGTATCAATATCAGCTTCATCTACTTCTCTAATTTGAACATCAGACATATTTCCCCACTTCAGTCTGCAAGAATAACTGTAGCTACTATTGCAGTTCATAGGCGGGTACAAGACCCACCCTACTCTCATTTTTCACTATTAATGTACCTATCCATGATACTGATGTCAAGCTATGTGACATCTCTTTCAGGATCAGCATCAGAAAGCATTTTCATTGTTTTTTTCAGGGAATTATTTAGATCCTGCCTCATTGTATGAGTATAAGGATTGTAGTGCTGAAGGTCCATAAACAATTGAAGAGGATCATTGCAGGTCTGTTCAACAATTGAGAGCAAATTTTTATAGCCAACAGTGGCAATTTCACTGGTCTTGAGATTAAGCTCATTTAAAACTCTTCCAATAAAATGGGTAACTCCCTGGGTAAGTGCAGCATCCCTGTCATGTTCATCTGCTGTTATCTCTATTACCTTCATTCCAAAATCAAGAAAAATTTGCTTCCATTTTTCAGAATTTCCTATTCCGTCTCTTACAGGAACAAATACAACAGGAAGATCTTTTACTCCATGCTTTCCAGAATCTGGTCCGAACATTGGATGGGTTGCAATTATATCAACAGTATCCGGAAGAATAGTCTTCATTAATCTGACAGGGTAAACCTTAACAGAACTGGTATCAAAAACAAGGCAACCCGGTTTTAATCTGGAAGCAATGCTAAGCAAAACATTCTCAAGTGCGGAAATAGAAACACAAAGAAAAAGAACATCAGACTGCAAGATTTGATCTTCATCAACTATAGAAACATCTTTTGGTAAATTTAAAAGGGAAGACCTGTTATACCCTGAAACATCGTATTTTTTTGCCAGTAATTCTGACCAGAAAAAACCAAAACGACCTAATCCATACACACCTATTTTCATTCTAAAACAGTAACAGAAATATTTAAAAATATATATAGAGGAAATTACAAAACTCTTCGAGTTTTGCAATTTCCTGCATTTTGAGCCGCTTTGAATAACTTTTTCGGAAAAACAGTTATAGTTTTGCAAGCGGCTCTATAGAAAAATACTGCCTTTTATATTATTATTACCTTTATGTTTCTCAATTATTTCCAATTTAACAGGAGTTTATAATGACATTCCCCGATACTATGATAAATAAAGCAGTTAGTATGAAGAAAAAACTGGTACTGCCTGAGGGCACCGAACCCAGAACATTAAAAGCCGCCAGAACAATTATGGACAGGGGTATTGCATCCCAGGTCTATCTGGTAGGAACTGCTGAACAAATAAAAAATGCTGCAAAAGAAAACGGTGTTGATTTATCAGGGTTAACACTTATTGATCCTGAAAAATCTGATCTGCTGGATGATTTTAAAAAAGAATATTATGAATTACGAAAACACAAAAAAATTACTATGGGCCTTGCTGAAAAAATAATAAAATCTCCTCTCTCATGGGGGGCAATGATGTTAAGAAAGGGAATTGTTGATGGAATGGTTGCAGGAGCAGAAAATTCTACCGGAAATGTATTAATTGCCTCTTTTACAATTATAAAAACAAAGCCAGGTATAAAATCTGCTTCATCATCATTTATTATGACTATGAAAGACGAAAAATGGGGTGTAAACGGTAATTTTGTTTTTTCTGACTGTGCAACAATTCCTGACCCCAATGCAGAGGAACTCTCAGAAATTGCAATTGCATCATCTGATACCTGTAAAACTTTTTTAGGCGCTGAACCAATAACAGCCATGCTTTCTTTCTCGACAAAAGGATCATCCAAACATCCTAACATTGATAAAGTTAAAGAAGCATTGGAACTTGTAAAAAATAAACGGCCGGATATTAATATTGACGGGGAACTTCAGCTGGATGCAGCAATTGTAGGGGCTATAGGGGAAAAAAAGGCACCAGGATCAAAAGTCGCAGGAAAAGCCAATGTCCTTATATTTCCCGATCTTCAGTCCGGAAATATTGGTTATAAATTAACCCAGAGGCTTGCAGGAGCGGATGCATGGGGACCAATACTCCAGGGATTTGCAAAGCCTGTCAGTGACCTATCCAGAGGATGCAGTA
>JALTGJ010000103.1 GCA_027077185.1 Spirochaetales bacterium
ATATCAGAGAAAATAACCAATGGGATAAAATATCTCAAAAAGTTATTAATTTGTACAAATCTATACTTTCAGATTAAAATGGCTGCTATAGAAAAATTATAGAGGACGACCTTTTCAGGACGCCAGAATAAAATCAGATCTTTAAATCAACTCAGGATCCTTTCCAGGAAGCTAAAATTGACGCCTTTGCATTCCTCATTTATGCCAGTGTATTGTAAATACAGAAGAAACATCTATTTCTTGTTTTTTTGTAAATTCCTTCCAATAGAGTAATATATATTGATAAAAAAACTATTTATTCTACTAAACAATTTTTGCCCAAAAAAGACAGAAGAAGAAGCAATGGCTGAAACAAAAACAGAGCCTGCAATATCAAAAGGAAAATGAAGACCGCAGAAAATTCGGGCAAGTCCACCAGTCAGTCCTAAAAAGATTAAAACTACTCCAATAACACGGGTCTTTTTGAAATATGTCAGAATGAGTGCTAAAGAAAGCATAAGTGTTGTATGATCTGAAGGGAAAGATGTTTCATTTGCATGAGGGATAAGAACTGTCCCCAAAGGAATCATAAAGGGCCTTGGATGAAAGTATATGTGTGTAATTACTAAATTAACTCCCAATCCAATTATAGCAGCATAAAGCGAATATAAAACGATATCCTTGCTTTCATTTTTTTTAAACCATAGATAGATGAGTATAACTAAAAAGGCAATAGGCATATAGTTGGCGGCTGCAACTCCAATCATATCCAGAAAATAAGAACTGCCTGCAAAATGATTTAATGTGGAAAAAATATTTCTATTAAGTTGTTCCAGCATAAGCTTTTCTCCCTATCCCGCAAAATTATTAGCTATACTACTTTATTTGATAAAATATATCAAGAATTACATATTACATATCAGGTATCAGGTATCAGGTATCAGGTAATTGTGGAATAATAATTATATTTTAAATTGATTATTCTTTTAGAATTAGTATTTTGATATATTTGGAATTCGTGCTACACATAGTGCTCCTTTATCCTGAGGTTCAAAATAAACAGAACCATTCATAGCATTTAGAATAGCTTTAGCAATGGAAAGCCCCAGTCCTGAACCTCCGGAGATTCTGCTTCGTGCTTTATCGCCCTGGTAGAATCTGTCAAAAACTTTTTCCATATCATTCTTTTTTATTCCGGGGCCATTGTCTTTAACTGATAAGAGCAGGTCGTTTTTGTCATAGTAGGCTCTGATAATTATCCCCCCCCCTTTTTGATCATACTTAAGACTATTTTCCACCAATATTTGCAATACCTGTTCTATGGCTTCGTTGGATCCATAGAATTTTTCTTTACAGGAGTTCTCTATTATTATTATTCTTCCGGGGAACGCTTTTCCCATCCTTTTTTTTACTGTTTGTAGAAGATTTTCTATCTGAATATAATCCAAAGAGAACAATACCTCATCTTCTTCATTACGGGATAATAAAAGAAGATTTTCAATGAGCTTTGTCATATAGAAACATTCGTTTTTAATGGCTGTCATAGCTTCTTCTTTAATCTCTTTATTATCTGATCCCCAGCGGTCAAGTATATTTACAAAACCCGTTAATGCTGCCAGAGGAGTTCTTAGTTCGTGGGAAGCATCGTCAATAAATCTTTTTTGCTCCTCGATATTTTTATGAAGGCGTTTGATCATTTTATTAAACTGAATTGTCAATTTCCCCAATTCATCTGAAGTACCAGTTTCCGGTATTAATTCATCTAATCGATTTGCAGATATTTCTTCCGCACGTTTGGTAATACGGCTAATTTGTTTTAAGCTGCCTCTTAAAGCTAAAAAGGTGGACAAAAAAGCAGCAATTAATGAGAGTGGTATTAGAAAAGTGAATAATTTATTTATTAAACCATCACTAAAAAATTCTGCCTCCCTGTTTATGGCTACCTGAATTATAAGATCAGTATTGTCAATTGTAATCATCTGATTAAAAACGGCCCAGTCCAATTCATTATTTTTATCGGTCAATTCTGCATTTCCTTCATATGTGAAGATAAATATATCCAAAGGACTTAGATTAAATGTTAAATTAGAGTCAGATGTGTAAATTAATTTCTTATCAGAATAGGAATATACAGAAAACTGAATGGAACCGGAAGGTCCTGGTTGATAGATATTGGGTATATTTGGATAATAATTTTTTACAGTCTGAACGACTTGCTGAACTTGCTTTCTGTTTTGTTTTTCCCATTCAAGATTCATTTTCCACTTTAGAGAAAAAATAATAGTTCCCAGTAATAACATAAAAAAAACAGCTGAATAGAGTGTTGTTTTAAAAATCAGGGGTATTCTCAGGAAAGCTCTATTCTGTGCGAAGGACATAGCCCACACCCCTAATTGTTTTAATATATTTTTTCCCGTCTTCTGTTTCAATTTTATTTCTTAAATACCTTATATATACCTCAACAAGGTTTGTATCTTCCCAGTATGTCATTCTCCAAACTTTCTCCAATAAAATATCTTTACTAAGAACTATTGACTGATTTATCATAAAATATTGCATTAAATCAAATTCTGTTTTTGTCAGTTCAATTTCAATATCATTTTTCCAGAACTGTCGTGTTAGTTTATTTAATTTTAAATTTTCAAATATAATATATTCTTCATCGATGGATTCTAATGCTTTATGCCTTATCTGGACTCTTATACGAGCCAGAAGTTCCTCTATTTCAAAGGGTTTAACCATATAATCATCGGCACCCTGATCCAAACCTGCGACTTTGTCCATTACTGTATCACGTGCTGTTAGCATAATAACAGGGCAGCTTTTTCCAGGACTGCTTCCTGAGCGCAAACGCCTGCACAGTTCAAGTCCATTTAACTGAGGCAGCATTAAATCCAGAATTATTAGATCACAATTTGATTCTTCTGCAAGCTTTAGCCCTTTCCGTCCATCGGATGCCAATAGTGTATTGTAACCTTCATGCTTTAATTCAAGTTCCATGACCCGGCCTATTGCCGGGTCATCTTCTACAATTAGTATAGTTTGCATGTGGATATCATAACCTAGTCATCAGACTCTTTACCAGTATCCAGTTCCCATCCTACATAATTTTTATTAAAGGTTTTTTGTTCCGGTGTTAAAGTAAAAGAAAGCTCCTTTTCCGCTCTAAGTATAGTTAATGTAATTGAATTACCCGTAGCTCTTCTTCTGATTAGTGTTTCTACCAGTTCTATACTGGTTGCGGATTCACCTTCAATTACAAGAATTTTATCATCCGGCAACAAACCCGCAGTATCTGCAGGGGAACCTGCTTTTATTTCATTTACGTATACAGCACTATCTATAATACTGCTTTCAGAGTTTTCAGCAGATTCTTTCTCCTGATTATTACTACTTTCGTGCTGTCCTTCGGCCCACAAACCAACACCTGTACCCATTAGTAAAAGTAATACCAGGATAACCATAGCAATACTTTTAGTTTCTAAATTGATTTTTTTTGTCATATTCTTCTCCTTGCTCTTTTATGATAGTAAAGTACATCATATAACTGAATTTCAGCTGAGAGTGAATTAATAATTTCAGGAGAAAACTATTTAGAGGCTTGTGCGATGTCTATTGAATTGGCCTGTTTTTGGCTTTTTTCGCCAGTTCTACTGCTCTCTATTAGAGAAGAAGTTTTTTTGACATAGTAAATGAGACACAACGCAAAAAGCTAATTTATTATATCTTCAATAATCAGGAAATTCTGACAGAACATCTAACATAAACAGGAATTGGGAATCGCACCTGAAATTCCAGGGTCCTTGACAAAAAAGTAAAATAAACTTAATATCTCCACTGTCTTCGGGGTTGGGTGAATCTGGTTATATCAGATAATTCCCTACCGGCGGTGAAAGCCCGCGACTTTGCATAATATGCAGATTGAACTGGTGTAATTCCAGTGCCGACGGTACAGTCCGGATGAAAGAAGATTGGTTTCATAATTCAGGTGAAATTTATCAGCCCCTTGAGTAAGAATTATCTTTGCTCAAGGGGTTTTTTGTTTTTTACCTGGTTTTGCAGACACCCCGTAGAGAAAATTTTTGCGGGAGTGAATATGAAAAACGACTACTACTACATGAAAAGAGCCTTGTCTCTGGCTCGAAAAGGTGCCGGTAAAACATCTCTGGAAAAAATTAATCCTCCCTCTATTAGGCGAATCATCTCTGAAGGTAACAGGCTTCAGTCTGAGTATAAGGAGGATTCAGATGTTTACCGGGTTAATTGAAGAAGCAGGTTCAGTAAGGTCAGTAAAACCTTTTAAAGATGGACTGGAAATTACAGTTTCTTCGGGATTTGTTATTGAATCTTTGAAGGTGGGTGATTCAATTGCAATAGATGGAGTTTGCCAGACTGTTACGAAAAAGACAGAAACAACTTTTACTGTGGAAGCTGTTGGAGAAACTCTTACAAAAACAACTTTCCCTGGTTTAAAACATGGGAAAAAGATTAATCTCGAAAGACCTATGCCTGTAAACGGCAGGCTTGACGGTCATTTTGTTCAGGGACATGTGGAGAATACTGGTAAAATAGTAAAAATATCAGATCGAGGTAATCATCTTTTTATTGAGATTGAAATTCCAAATGAGCTTTTTAAAAATATCATAGTAAATGGGTCTGTTGCTGTAGACGGGATAAGTCTGACAATTGCATCTGTGTCTTCAGGAAAAATAGGAA
>JALTGJ010000104.1 GCA_027077185.1 Spirochaetales bacterium
TTGTAATTCACTTTAAACCTGAAGAGATGGATCTTCATCCGAAAAACCAAAGACCGGTATTTGCAAAACTATGCAGCTTTCTGGGCCCATGGATTAGCGGGTTTTCTATTGGGTTTATTGGAACATCTTTAAAACCCTTGAAAATACCACTGGCTATTAAAGTTGGCAGGATGAATGCAAAAAGTACATATCTTGGAAATACCGTTACGACCTTTTTTGCAGCATCATTTGCAATTATGTGGCATTTTTTACTTGGAAAGACTGCAACTTCCGGAACTTTTTATGAACAGCTTCTACTGGGTGCAGCTCTCTGGACAGGGATTCACTACATGTCTGAAATAACTAATCTTCTGTTCAGCCATAAATGGAAAAAATTATTTCAGATAGTAATTGGAATTATCCTTGTACTGGCATCTATTAAAGTATTTATGCTTTTGTAGTTTAAACATGATAATATTGCTTTGTAATAAATAGTAGTAGCAACAGATCTTTATATTCTCTACTTCCAACAGGAGGATAATTAGGATATGAAATTTAGGAGATTCACTAAAGGAGCATTACTACAGGAAATTGATACATATTTACTTATTGTCAGATGGAGTGCAATATTTGCTTCTGCAATTATTTATATAATTACGAAACCAGGGAATGAACTTCTTGTTCCTGCTTTCATAATTCTACTAATACTTATAAGTATTAATTTACCAGTTTCTATATTTATCTGGAAAAAAGAACCCTATAAATCAGGTCACATAATCTGGATTTTGATTCTGGATATTATCCAGGGATCTATAGCAGTTTTTTTGACAGGTGGATATGACAGCCTTTTTTTTGTTATGTATCTTCTGGCAATTGCGGAAGCAGGAATATGTTTAAACTGGAATATGGCAGCTGGCTGGATTATCAGCATTAATGGGATTCAAATATTAAGTACAACTTTACACTGGGCTGCAACCGGCAATAAAGTATCCAGCTATGCCCTGGTCGGCAGATTTTTAAGATTAATAATTGTTGGACTTATTGTCATTATGCTGGGAGAACTATTAAGAAGAGAAGAAATTAATAGGAATAAAGCAATGACTTCAGCAGCAAATCTTAAAACGCTGAATACAATATTTACAGAATTTGAAACAACTAATTTCAATAACAGCCAAATTTTTGAAATTCTTCTGAAAAGCCTGGAAAGTATAGAAAATGTAGATTATTCATTTGTAATATTCAGGAGTGATATCCCCAAAGATATTTGGGAAATAACTGCAACAAGCAGACCGGAACTATATCCTGTCGGTTTCGAATTCTTTAACTTAATTAACTACAAATACGAATCTTTTATTTTTAGAAAGAACAGGGATGATATGAATATAAATATGGCCTTCTTTGGACCCAATACAAAAGAAGTAATTGGAATTAATCTTTCGGATTATAATGAGAAAAACAAAGGCCTGCTCATAAT
>JALTGJ010000105.1 GCA_027077185.1 Spirochaetales bacterium
AGAGTTTGCAGAAAAAGAAGGGTTGAGATATCAAACATTTGTAAAAAGTATAATGCATAAATATATTACTGGTCAGCTTACAGAAACTAGGAAAGCAGGATAAGAATATAGATAAATACAAATATAATACTAAGGATTGATTCGACTTTAAAGGTCGAAAACTTAGATCTTCAAAAAAGATAAAGTTAATAGAGACCTTTAATGTCGATTTCAATCCATTGTTCCTGAAGGCCAAAGAGAGAATCATATCCTCATACAGGGCGTATAGGGTATTGCTAAGGGAATCCTGTTTCTTCCAAGGAAAAACTGATTTTCAAATCTTGCTTTATTTCTTTATATTTTAGTATAAACCCTGATTAACACAGGGATATTAAATTTTACAGTTAATAAAATAACAGATTCCCAGTAATAATCAAGTCATTGCATAGACCTCTCTTGTGATATGAACCTGAGATATTATTTTGCTATGCAGAAATTTAAAATAAATCATTTTTAAGTAAAACCTGAGCCTCGTATTCTAGCGTTGTTTGGGAGAATGGAAAACATAAACTTCATGGTTTTCCCACATGAAGAGCAGGATAAATAGACTTTCTCCGGAATCTCTTTAGCTGCTTTATTCATAATAGAATTAAATCCTTCTACGATTAACCTGAGCTTATCATAATCCAGTGAAAATGATGAATGCATAAAACCATAATATCGAACCTTCATAAACCCTGATGGCAATACATGCAAAAGAAACTTTTGAATAAAATCTATTACATCCAAAGAAGTTATAATAACCTTTCCGGTCTCACGGTTTGTGTATTTAAAATATACTCGCCGGTTATGAACTTTAATAATTCTGTGATCAGATATTGCAACTTTAAACACATACCGGGATAAATACTTTATTGTATTACTGCCGGAGCCCACAGATTGAATATTAACATTCCATCCTTTTTCCCATACTTCAGGAGGAATTGTTTTAAACAGATCTAACTTTTCAACCATCTTTTTAAATTTATCTCTGCACATTTTAGATAACTGAAATATTGGGAGATAGAACTCTTTTGAAGTTTTATTCCAGGATAATGATTCTTTATCTAAGGCACCCCCTGGAGCTACATAGTGAATATGAGGGCTGGTCGTAGACTTCGTCTACTGCTCGCCCTGGCAACCTGGATGATACTGAATCTGTCTTCCCCAGGTGTGCATAATTCCAAAAAAACCGGGGGTAGCACCTTTCATAATTCTGCTTTTACCTACAGCTGTTTTCATTGCTTCAGAACTTGCCTTAAAAAATGAAGAATATGCAAGCATTTGGTTATTCAGAAAGAACTCTCTTATCTCTTGGGGTACTGTAAAGGTTATAAGAAAATAGTTGCAATCAAGTTCTCGTCGGAGCTGTTTAAAAACCCACTGTTTTGTTTTATGATCCTGACACGTAGGGCAATGTCTGTTTC
>JALTGJ010000106.1 GCA_027077185.1 Spirochaetales bacterium
ATCTTGGGAAAAGAGGTGAAATACATCTAATTAGTCAGGATGGCAGAGATATTACTACAGGTAAGAATATTCCATCTTCAGATTCGACTGTTAAAGCTTCTTTAGCCGGTCTTGTTTCCGGCAAATCAAAGAGTGGCGATAAGATTATTATTTATAATAATGAGAAGTATTTACTGAGTTATGAAAATGTAGGTACCACTGGTTTGGTTTTAATTGGTTTAGTTCCTGAATCTGAAATAACTGCTGCAGCTAAAGGTATTAATACCTGGACAGTGTTTTTAATTTTAGTTGCAATAGGAACTGCTATAATTCTTGGTCTTATAATTACTCTTGGTATTGGCAGTAGGATAACAAGGTTTAGTTACAAAATGGAAAAGGTTGCAAGAGGTGAACTTGATGTAGTTATGTCCACAAGAGGTAATGATGAAATTGCTGTTTTAGGAGAAGGATTTAACAGAATGATTGCTGACTTAAAAGGATATATTAGTGAATCTGTTAAGAATGAAAAGTTAAAAAGGGAGATGGCTATTAATCTTTTAATATCGCAAATTAACCCTCACGTCATTTATAATACTCTTAATTCTGTCATTTATCTGGCAAAGGAGAATAGAAATAAGGACATTGTTAAAATGGTAGAATCTTTTATTAACCTTCTTCATAATTCAATTAAAATTGGAGATGAAGGGCTTTTTGCAACAATAGAACAGGAAGTGGATAGTATTAAAGATTATGCAGTAATTCAGCAGTACAGGTACCCTGATAAGTTTACAATAGAGTGGGAGGTTGATAAAGATCTTTATAAGGAAAAAGTTCCCAGAACAATTATTCAGCCTCTGGTGGAAAATGCTTTGTTTCATGGTATCTGTCCTCTTGATGGAAGGGGGAAAATAACTATTTCAGTCCAAAAAGTGGATAGTGCTGTATGTATTATTGTTTCGGATAATGGAGAAGGCATGGAGAAAGATAAAATTGAAAAAATTTTTACTATTAAAGAGGATGTTGGTTCCGATAACACTGTGCGGTCTATAGGGCTTTCGAATATAAGGGAAAGAATCCAATATCTCTATAAAGAAAAGGGAAGGATGCTTATTGAAAGTACTCCTGGCACGGGTACAAAGATTGAACTAAGAATACCTCTTTAAATATATAAAAAGTATCGAAAAGTATACAATTGTATCATTTTTTACCCATACAAAATGCCCCTTTTTAGTGCTATTATTCAACAAAGGATGGATTTTATTATGAATAATTATGAAAAACTTTTGGAATATGCATGGAGTCTTGATATTATTGATACACACGAACATTTAATTAGAGAGGATGTTTGGAAAAATGAATCCGGAGATATTCTTTCAGACTGGCTTAAAATGTATTTTTCCTGTGATTTAATTTCTGCAGGACTTTCTCATAAAGAGCTTGAAACAGTACGGAATTCTTTTTCAAAA
>JALTGJ010000107.1 GCA_027077185.1 Spirochaetales bacterium
GAATCAGAAATAACTGTATCCCTGCGCTCACGTATTTCCTCACCATAACGCCTGAGTGCCATAACAATTGCTGTCTCTTTTATTGGTTTACCCAGAGATTTTTCTATATCCGGCTTAAACTCAGCTGCAAGATTACCAAGGCTTAAAATTCCCCTGCTTAAAGCATCAAGCAAAAACGGTTTATTCTCCAATTGATATTTAACCATGCTACTAACTGATTCCATACAAGCCTCTTTAACTATATGTTATTATAAAAACTTTTTGTTTATATGTAGACATAATAATTATTTTAGAGTAGTATTTTATAATAAATAGATCAAACTGTAAATGGGGGCTTGTTCTTGTGAATATAATAATATCGGGTTATGGAAGAATGGGCAAAATAATTGAAAAATTTGCTGTACAAAAAGGACATTCAATTATTGCTACAGTAGATCCAGTATCGGTTGATGCAAGTGAAAAAAATCTTTCCGAAGAAATAATTAATAAAGCTGATGTGGTTATTGATTTTTCCATTCCAGCTTCAGCACTAAAAAATGCCGAGGCGGTATGCTCTGCGGGTAAAAAAATAGTAATGGGAACAACAGGGTGGTATTCAGAGATGAATAAAATGAGGGCATTTGCAGAAACAGGCAAATTGGCCGGTACAGGATCAGCCATTATCTGGTCAGGTAATTTCTCTCTGGGTGTAAATATATTTTTCTCTATTCTGGATAAGACTTCCAGTATTATGAATTCGTTTTCGGAATACGATCCTTTTATCCACGAATTCCACCATAATCAAAAAGCCGACAGCCCTTCCGGAACGGCAGTAATGCTTGGAGAAATATTATTAAAGAATATTGATAGAAAAACTTCGGTAGTTTCAGAGGAGCTTAAAAGAAAGATATATCCGGAAGAACTACATATATCATCTACAAGGGGAGGGAGTGTCCCAGGCACTCATATGGTATATTTCGACAGCCCTGTAGATACAATTGAACTACGGCATACCGCCAGAGGAAGAGAAGGATTTGCTTCCGGAGCAGTTACAGCAGCAGAATGGATAGAAAATAAATCCGGTTTTTTTGATATAAATGATATGATGAAAGATATTATAGGAGATAAAAGTAATGACTAATCTTAAAGGCGTCTATACAGCATTAATTACACCATTTACAAAAGAGGGAACATTTGATGAGAATGCATTCCGGGATCTTATCGAGTTTCAGATAAAAAGCGGAATAAGCGGACTGGTTCCATGCGGAACAACAGGAGAAAGTCCGACGCTGTCCCACAGTGAGCATGACAGAGTTATTCAATTAACAGTCGAAACATCAGCCGGCAGAGTTCCCGTTATTGCAGGAACAGGAAGCAATGCAACAAGTGAAGCTATACAGTTGTCACAACATGCAGAAAAATCAGGAGTAGATGCTGTACTTTTGGTTAATCCATACTATAATAA
>JALTGJ010000108.1 GCA_027077185.1 Spirochaetales bacterium
GTTCTTAAAGGTGTAGGTATTGATCTGACCGGAAAGTACACGGCGGAGTCTTTTTACAGGGGCCTTGCAGAACGGCATGGGAAGTATAAGAATTGGAGAAATGAAACAAATATTGAACTTACAGGACTAAAGGTATGGAAAGAATACATTCTCTTTGATGAACCGGATGTGGATAAACTGGATGATCAAATTGCGGAGGAACTGACTTTCCTTATTGAAACCGGCCGGTATCTGCGGAAAGTAAGGCCTGAGATGAAGGATGTTATGGAAGAGCTTGTAAAAACAGGGTTGCACTTTGGAATTATAAGCAATGTGCTGAGTTTATCCCAGGTCCCCCGGAATCTTGTTGATTACGGTCTTGCATCATATTTTTCAACAGTGATTTTGTCTTCTGAGTTTGGTAGAAGCAAACCTGATCCTGCTATTTTCCTCCATGCTGCCAAAGTAGCAGGTTATCTGCCTGAAGAGTGCCTGTATATCGGCAACAGCCCAGGGAAAGATATTTTCGGAGCAAAGAATGCGGGTTTTCTTGGAGCAGTGCAGATTGAATACAACAGGGACCCTTATGACAATAAGACGTATGGTTTAAAACCCGATTATTATATAAAGTCTATGGAGGAATTGCCTGATATTATATATCCCTTTCTTAATAAAAATTGAATACTCTTGAATAATATATTAATTTTATCAGACAATAACTGATAATATGAGTTTTGATTGCAAATATAAAGCAAAAAATTACCAGTGTCTTCGATTAAACAAAATGTGCTCTCCTGGAATACCTGGCTGTGTACTTCATGGCAGATATTTTTTCCCGTTCAAAGAAGAAGTCAATGATCTTATAATAAAATCGAAAATAAAAAAAGTAAAAAAGAATTGATTTTTCAAGACAGGATCCGGAAGAATCATTCAATATATCTTAGTGTTTGCAACTTATTAACAAAAATTACAAATCCCACTTTTCTTTTACAAACCACTTCCCTTTGGTATTACGGACTCTTGGCCCATTTTCAGCGGAAAGCTGTCTTTCGTTTAATAGAGTACTGTCCCCTTTGTGCCCCAAAACAAGAACTGTGAGTAAAGTAGTATCTTCCGGTATACCAAATTCTTTTTTTAAAATAGCCTGATCGTAACCTGCAATTGGATGGCCAATAAGTCCTTCTTTCTGAGCCTGCAGGAGGAGACTGAATACGGACATCCCTGTATCAAATTCTGCATAATGCCTTCCATCTTCCAGTTTACAGTCCAGGTCGGGCTTTGTGCAGACAAGTACAAAAAGGGGAGCTCTGCCGGCCCAGCTGTTGCCGTCACTCAATCCTTTTCGAACTTTTGCCAATCCTTCATTTGATTGAATGCCTATATACCGCCAGGGCTGCTTATTAAAACAGGAGGGTACAAGATTTGCTGCTTCCATAAGCCTGTCAACAACTTCAGTTTTAACAGGCTCACTTCCAATTGCTCTTAACGATCTTCTATTAACTATTTCCTTAATAATTTCTTTATTATTTTCCATATTTTATACTTCCCCTATAATCGCTTATTGCTTTAATATGATAAAAACAATAATATATACTATTGCTGTAATATAAGTAGTAAAATCTTAATTGTCAAATAAAAAAAATAGAATTAAAGCAAAATTCTCTGAAGCAAAAATAACATTTTCCTCCTACTGTATAGCAGGAATATAAAATTATTGAGGAGAAAAGTATGGAAGATAATAAATGTGTTGTTTATAATTTTGCAAAGGGTATCAGAGAAAAAACTTCTTACTATACGTATGAAAATGGTCAATTGGATTTAGATCTAATGATTGAGGTAAGGTCGCCTGAACCTGTATATGGAAGTAATGTGCTGGATTTTAAAAACATCAAAAAAAAGAACGATTCTACCAGGGAGGAACTGGAAGAACCGTTCAATATAGCTTGATTTTTTAAAAATCAGTTTGTTTTTAATATATCCCCGGACATCTTTATTATCTGGGTAGCAGTATTATCTGCTAAAATAAAGTCTTTTTCAGCATAACTGGAGTAGGCTGAATAGTTTTTTTCGTTTTTCTTTGTAATAGTAAAACTGCTTAAAGTTTTGTCACTATATAGATTTATTGTAAAAATATTTCCTTCCCCTCTGGTTTCTCCGGCAGGACTGTATGAATCAAATCTGGAATTTGCCAGATACCTTAGACTCTGTCCAACAGCATTGGAATCCAGTTCAACTCCCTTGTCGGATTTCCATACATCTTTATTATCAGAATCTACAGATTTAGTAATAGTTGTTTTTGTATTATTTGTAATAACTTCAACTTTATCTATTTTTGTAGAATCGAAATCTAAAATCTTTTTATCAAGTATATCATTTGCACTTACATCAAACAATTTTCTTATACTTTCCTTAACCGTAAATACTGCTTTGTTGTCCGGTCTACGTATAAAGGCAAATCTTCTGCTTTCGTTTAAGTCTCCAATATATAATTCTCTAAGCGGATTTTTATCAGTACCTCCCTTTTTAAGTGCCTTGATATCAATATACTTATCTTTTGCAAGACCATAATTTTGATAATTTTTTGTATTAGAAACCATATCAATAAATTGTGGGTTTTCCAGAAAAGACAGCATTTCGTTTATTTTGGAAGGTTCCACGCGAAAACTATCCGGATTTATTTTCCATATTCCATTGTCAGAATATAAATCTATTTTCCCTTTTTCGCTTTGTATTTGTATGCGGTCAATTGTTCCTGATTGTACAGAGTTAAATTCCGGAATCTTATAATTCATTTTACCTGTAGTATTAAAAATCAGATATAATCCCAATATTATTATTGATGCAACAGGTATTATTATATTTTTGCTAATTTTCATAATTACTTTTCTCTCCTGAACATAAGTTCGATCTTCTTTTTTCTGGAAGTCCACATTAACCAGGCTATCAAACCTGAAAGAATTACCAAAAGAGGTAATCCTGCAATGGAAAACCCTTTAATAAAGGCTCTTGTCCCGGGACTTGTTTCTTTTAGAGGATTAAATAACTGTCCTTTACTTCTCATTTCAGCAAAATCGTCCCTTCCATTTAAAGTATCCAGGACATTGTAAATAAAAACAGCATTTGGAGACGAGCCTGTTTTATCAAGGATGTTGTCGGTAAGTACAGTTGATGTTCCAATTACAAAAACTTTTCCCTGTTTTGTACTGGGAATAAAATTATTATTATCTGATATCAGATCAGAACTAATTATACCTTTGCCCTCTCCCTCTTTTAATTCTTTTTTAGGTATGTCTTTTCCATTAAAATAGCTGTCAATATTTCCTTCAACAAGAGCAGCAAGCGGAAATTGGGACTTCCCTTCGTCTGATGGAGGGAATATGGTAGTTGGATTATATAAATTAATCTTATCCTTCATTTCCCAGCTTTTATCCGATGATGAGAAAAGGACTTTTATATTCTTTGCATTATCTGAATCTTCCTGTATTTTAAGTGGAGATGCATTCAGCATTATTAATCCCTTTATATTCTTTAAAAAGGGGACAGTCTTATTAATATTCCTGGATAGAATTTTAGGTGCGAAATAGAATGTAGTCTCAGAGAGCCCTCCCTGATTATTCTGACTGGTTTGTTTATAGCAGTTTTCGTCCAGGACATAAGACTTCTCTATGTTTACACCATAATGGCTTAGAAGTGCATCAAGACCGGTATCTCTAGGTACGTATACTGGCGGCTGGGGGTTGTATGGGTTTTGATTTTCTGGGTTTACTGCTGTATGTGTATCCATAAAAAATCCAACAGAGTTGCCTTTCATTATATACTGATCAATCTGATAAAGAGCCCAGGGGCTAAGTTTTTCTTTTGGACTTACTATAAGCATCGTTTTAATATTATCAGGAATCCCTTCGTCCAGACTTGTTAATGGCTTTAATAAGTAGTTATCTGATATCATCATGTTTAAATTATTTAAGGAAGGCCCCTGTTGGGTTTGGGCATATGGATTTTGATAGAGATCCAATGTCCCATAGTCACTAAGGTATGCAATTTCTTCATTTAAACCCAGAAGCTTTTCTATTATACCATTTATGTTCTCTGATAGTTTATCGGGGCTTATAATGTCATATCCAAAAATATTTTTCTGGAGAAGTGTAATAACTGTTGACTGGTCACCATTGCTTATTACAAGATCTGCATATACTTTTTTTGTAGTTCCATCATTTCCCTGTAGTTTGAAAGAAGTAAGTTTAAAATTTTTATTTTCCTTTACCGGAGTACTGTCAGGATCAATATAATTATAAGTTAATTTATTGTAGTTTAAGTTGTTAAGGTCTCCGGTAATCTTTTTTATTTCATCAGGATAAGAAGAAAGTCCTTCTCCCATGGCATATAACGAAGATGAAAGATAAAGGTTAACAGATATATTATTTTTTAAAGAAAGGAGTGCAGAAATCTTCTTACTTATTTTATTAATACTTCCTGTAATATTGTATTCCAGATTATTAACTGAGGCAATTGAAGGTATGGTTTTTATCATGTTTCCATGAATAAGTGTCAGTCCCATATAAACACTTTGAAGTTTTACCTCATCATTGTCTATTGTTTGAATCTGAATAGGGTTAATAGAATAATCAGCAGCAAGATCCTTCAAATTCCTGCCTGTTTTGTCTGTGGATATTC
>JALTGJ010000109.1 GCA_027077185.1 Spirochaetales bacterium
AACAAAAGAGTAAAAAAATCTTTTAAGGGGTTACTTCTCTGTATTATAAGAGAGGTAGCCCTGATTGTTATTAACCATTTATAAGGAGGTAATGGATGGCGGAAAAAAATGAACCAAATTTACTTTACCGGTCTGTTCAGGGATATGTTCGCTTTGTAGATTCTTTAAGCACAAAGGTTGGTAAAATCGCCATGTATCTGGTATTCCTCATGATGGCAATACTGCTTTTTGAATCTGTTGCAAGATTATTTTTTAATCGTTCACAGCTATGGGCTGTAGAAATGACACAGTTTGTTATGGCCTCATATTATACATTGGGAGGAGCTTATGTTCTTCTTATAGGGGGACATGTCAGGATGGATTTAATGTTTCACCGGTGGTCGCCAAAAAATCAGGCCCTGTCGGATGTTATAACCTTTGCCATTTCTATTTTGTATATGGCAATGTTGTGGTATGGGGGTTATAAGGGGCTTGTCTATGCAATTAAGTATAAACAGGTAAGTTATTCTTCCTGGCATCCCTCGATGATACCTGTAAAAATAATAATTCAGCTTGGTCTTTCTTTTATGTTCCTGCAGATGGTATCGGAACTTATGAAAAGTATTTATGTAATGATCGGGAGGAAGATTAAATGAGCTATGAATTGATGGCTATTCTAATGTTTTTTTCCATGGTAACAATGCTTCTTACCGGACGCCATATATACGCAGTTATAGGAGGAGTGGCAACTCTGTTTGCTATGCTGTTATGGGGGAAAGGAGGCAGTGCACTGCCTTTTCATGCTGTAATTTCTTTACTTAACTGGTATCCTCTCTTAACACTTCCTATATTTATTTTTATGGGTTATATGTTTTCCAAGGCAGGTATTGCAGATGATCTTTATCAGATGATGCATATCTGGTTCGGCCCTGTCCGGGGTGGTCTTGCAATTGGTACAATTATTTTAATGTCGGTAATTGCTGCTATGAATGGTTTAAGTGTGGCCGGTATGGCAATTGGTACAACAATTGCGCTGCCAGAGATGCTTAAACGTAAGTATGATAAAATTTTAGTTACCGGGGTTATTCAGGCTGGTAGTTCTCTGGGGATAATGATTCCCCCCAGTGTTGTCCTTGTCTTATATGGAATGATAGCAAGGCAGCCTGTGGGACGTCTATGGCTGGCAGGGGTTTTCCCAGGGCTTCTATTAACAGGTTTATTTGTAGTGTATATAGTTATAAGAAGCATTATTCAGCCTGATATTGGACCCGCATTGCCTAAAGAAGAGAGAGATATTCCTTTTAAGGAAAAACTTATTCTTTTAAAAAGTGGTCTCCCTCCAATAATAATTATTTTTATGATGTCTGGTCTTTTCTTCATGGGAGTTACTTCTCTTGTAGAGAGTTCTGCTGTTGGTGCTCTTGCTGTCACAATAGTTGCTCTTGTTAAAAAAAGATT
>JALTGJ010000110.1 GCA_027077185.1 Spirochaetales bacterium
GTCCCTGTAAAAAAACAGATCTTTCCCTGTTCTAAAACCATTTTTAACTAATTCCATAAGGACCAAATTTTCCCATAGACTCCCCGAATAGTGAGATTTTGTATAACCTTCTAAAGTATGGATATTTAGAAGAGCGCAGGCCAGTCCATTATCACAAAAATAGAGCTTAGGAGCCTTTATCAGGCGTTTTCCAATATTTCCATAATATGGAGGCAGCAACAGTATTATCCCTGAGGTTTCTAAAATACTAACCCAGTATTTAACTGTATTGGGAGAAACTCCGGTATCCCGGGCCAGATTAGCAAAATTTAGAATCTGCCCAATCCTCAGAGTTAGCAGAGTCAGGAAACGTTGAAAATCACGCAGGTTAACTACATTAACGAGTTGCCTTAAATCTCTTTCCAGATATGTTTGCATAAAATCATCAAAATATTTCTCAGAATCAATACCTGATGCCCATATTTCGGGGAACCCACCTTTCCATAACGGACTTTTGTCAGTTAATAATGAAGCTTCCAATAATTCTGTATTACTTAAAGTTTCAAGATTTATAATAGATGCTCTACCAGCAAGAGATTCACCTACATTTTTCATTAAATTAAATTTTTGACTTCCTGTTAAAATCCACTTGCCATTTGCCGTTCTGTTTTCATCTACTTTTATTTTTATCTCCCTGAACAGAGATGGTGCATATTGTATTTCATCTATTATCACCGGTTTTGAAAATTGAGCCAAAAAACCGGTAGGATTTTCTTCGGCCTCCCTGGCAATATTAATCCGGTCAAGAGTTACATAATCAGTAGTATTAAACATCCGTTTTAATAGACTGGTTTTACCAGTTTGTCTCATTCCGGTTAGAAGAGTTACTGGCCGGGAGCTTACAGCATTGGTTATTTCTTTTGCATCTTTCCTGGATATCCACATACTACACTCCTGTAAGATAATATGCAATTAACTTGCATATTATCTTAATCTTTATTGAAGTAATTGTAAAGATTTTTATAAAAATAACTGCTTCTTCGACTTACAGTGATCATATGGCTTTCTTTCATAGCTACAGCCATCATGGAAGTTTTACCCCTAAGCCTCAAAACTTCTCCTGTATTCTCCAGGGGACATTCCCATAACAGTATTAAAGGTATGGCCAAAATGGCTTAAATTATTAAATCCGCACCTTAGGGAGATTTCAAGAATAGATTCACTTGTAGCAGCCAGCATTTCACCTGCATTCTGACATCTAACTTTATTTACATATTTTATTAATGTTGTCCCGGTTTCCTGTTTAAACAGTGCATGAAAATGGCTTCGGCTTAAGGGACAAAAATTAAGAACTGTATCTATTGTTATTCGGTTCATATAATTTGTATTTATATAAAAAAGAACATCCTGAATATGGCTATTTGATAATGGCTGTGCTATTTCACCTCTGAT
>JALTGJ010000111.1 GCA_027077185.1 Spirochaetales bacterium
TACCTGTATCAACTTCACAGGCAATAGTTGGCGCAATAATTGGATGGAATATATTTTCAGGATCAGTTATTGATATGAAGTCATTAACAAAAATTCTAGGAACATGGGTCTTTTCGCCTATTTTGTCTGCAATAGTTGCAATAATTCTATATTTTATTGTTTCGTTTATTTTAAAACACTGGAAAATACATCTTATTCGTCTGGATGGAATAACCAGAATTGCACTTTTGGCTGCAGGAGCTTTTGGTTCATATAGCTTAGGTGCTAATAATATTGCAAATGTTATGGGCGTTTTTGTTAATAGTGCATCAGGACTTTTTACAAATATTTCTATTGCAAATATAATCCATATCAATGGAGTTCAGCAATTATTTTTTCTTGGCGGAGCTGCAATAGCTGTTGGAGTTTTTACATATTCTAAAAAAGTTATGATGACCGTTGGTGCTGGAATATATGAGCTGTCACCTATAACTGCTTTTGTTGTAGTTCTGGCAAGTTCAATTGTATTATTTTTATTTGCATCAAAGGGATTAAAAGAAGTTCTTGTTTCACATAATCTTCCTTCTTTTCCTTTAGTTCCTGTTTCCAGTTCCCAGGCTATAGTTGGTGCTGTTATTGGAATTGGTATTGCAAAAGGAGGTAAAAATCTAAATTTAAGGATTTTAGGAAGGATTAGTGCAGGATGGATAGCTACACCTTTGATAGCTGCAGTAGTTGCGTTTGTAGTTTTATTTATAGTGCAGAATGTGTTTGGTCAGGTAGTTTATTAAATAGTCCAATATTTCGGATTGTTAGAGTATAATATTAATTTTATAGGAGAAAATATGGGAAAGTTGGAAGTAGGAGCAATTTCGGATCCGCGATTTGAGTTTAGAACCTTTGGAAGAGAGTTTGATGAAGCTTCATTTAGAATGGGAAGATTGTCAGGACCTGTACCGGAAAAAGTATGGGAAAGACATTCCAAGGAAATTTATATTGTTTCTTCCACAAATGATAAAAATAATACAAAAATACGTGATGGGAAAATGGATATTAAAACATTTGTTACAGAAAAGGATGGCCTTGAACAGTGGAATCCATTAATGAAGGGCGAGTTCCCCATTGGAAGAGAAGTCCTGGAAAATGAAGTTTTTCCTGCATTTGCTGTAGAAATGCCAAAATTGACAAAGGACACATATACCCTGGAAGAATTTCTTGCTATGGTAAAAGCAAACAGTTCCCTTCGGGCTGTGAAAGTGGAAAAACAGCGTTTTGGATATATGGTGAATGATACCATTTGTGAAGTTGGTAATGTATGGATAAATGGTGCTAAACTTGTTACTATTAACTCTGAATCAACCGTACTCTCTGATATTCTTAAAACAATGAAAGATGTTGGCATTGATAAATTTGAAAATATCAATTACCTCCAGGCTGTAAAACGTGTTATTGGATTAATAGATAAACCTTTTGCAAATTAATTTTTATTGCAGGGGCAGTCACGCAGGATTTGCTTTGCAAACCCTGCGTGGCTGCCCCTACTACGTTTGTGTCTCTGTGCCCCTACAAAAATACCAATCCAATCCGGTAAACAATAAATGACATAATCCAGGCTACAGACATTGTGTAAATTATAAAAAATCTTGTCCATTTCCAGGCTCCGGCTTCTTTGTGGAACATAGTTGTAGCGGCAATACAGGGTACATATAGCAGTACAAACACCATAAGAGAAAGTGCTGTTGCTCTTGAATATCCGGATTCTTCTCTTAATCTGTTTGCAAGTTTTGGGGAGTCAGAACTTTGCTGCCCCAGGGCAAATATTGTACTTATAGTGGACACTACAACCTCTTTTGCAGCAATTCCTGCAGTCAGGGCAATCCCAATTTTCCAGTCAAATCCAAGAGGGCGTATAACAGGTTCAATTACTTTGCCAAACCTTCCGGCAATTGAATATTCCAGCTGTTCTGAAGCCTCTTTATTTTGAAGTTCAGCAATGGAAGCGGAGTCTGTTGTTAAATTAATCTGATCGGCATAGGATTTTTCTATTTTCCGGCTCATGGGGAAGTTACTTGTAAACCAGATAATTACAGAAGCTACCAGTATTACTGTTCCAGCCTTTTTTAAATACATTTTAACCTTAAAAATCATCTGATAAAGAAGGGATTTATAACCTGGCAATCTGTAAGGAGGAAGCTCCATAACAAATGGTTCAGACTGGTTAGGAAAAGCTGCTTTTTTAATTATCAATGCTGATATTAATGCAAGTAAAATACCAAATAAATATATTCCAAAAAGTATATTTCCTGCTGCTCCAGGTGTAAAAAAAGCGGATAGGAGTAAAATATAAACAGGGAGTTTGGCTCCGCAGCTCATAAAAGGGATAATAAGCATAGTAGTAATGCGATCACCTTTATTTTTTAATGTCCGGGTGGCCATAATAGCAGGTACGGAGCATCCAAAACCTGTCAGCATTGGTATAAAAGATTTTCCATGAAGTCCTACCTTATGCATTACCTTGTCAATTACAAAGGCGGCTCTGGCCATATAACCTGTCCCTTCCAGAAGGGAAATAAAGAAAAATAAAAGCAGGATATTGGGAAGAAATATTAGTACACCTCCCACACCTGCAATTATTCCATCTACCAGTAAAGATCTAAAAAGCCCCGGAGGTAGTACCATAGTCAGTCCGGTTGAAATTAATTGAAAGAAGCTGTCCATCCAGCCCATTGGAACTTCACCAAGTTTAAAGGTAAATTGAAACATACCCCACATAATTGCAAAAAAGATCGGGAGCCCCAGAATCCTATTTAGAAGTATATTATCAATATGGTCCGTAACGGTCTTTTTGTGTTTATCTGGTATTTTTACAGTTTCGTGCAATGCCCCTCTTATAAACGAATGGCGGTCTTCTATAATTGCAGATTCCGGATCCCCGTTATGATGTTTTTTGTACTGTTCAATTGCGTCCAGAATTACCTTAACAATTTTAAGATATATACTTCTGCCCTTTACAGTTTCATAAACAAGTTGATCATTTTCAATTAATTTTGTGGCAAGCCAGTTGCTGTTATATTCTACAGCAAGATCATCATTTTCCAGAATACTGCTGATTTTTGCAATATTTTCTTCAATTTCCCTGCTGAAAACCAATTTGTTTTTTGCTATTGTAATATTACCTTCATAAACAGAAATTACATGTTCCAGCAGAGAATCTATTCCCTGCTTTTTTGATGCTGATGTTGGAATAACGTGAGATCCCAAAAGAGCTTCAAGCTGAGGCAGATCAACTGTTATTCCCAGTTTTTCCACTTCATCCCACATATTTAATGCAACAAGCATATCTACTTCAAGTTCCATTATCTGGGTTGTAAGGTAAAGATTCCGTTCAAGATTTGATCCTGCTATTACATCTATAACAACATCTGGTTTTTCTTTTATTATATAATCTCTTGCTACAACTTCTTCGGGGGAAAACGGGGTTAGTGAGTATGTACCGGGTAAATCAATAATGTGTAATGTGTAACCCTTATATTTTACTTCACCTTCAGATTTTTCAACTGTTACCCCTGTAAAGTTACCCACCTTCTGATGTGCTCCTACAATTGCATTGAACAGGGAGGTTTTACCGCTGTTAGGGTTTCCCAGTAAAGCAACTGTAATTGTTTTAGACGTTCGAATAATTTTATCTTTTTGCGGGACAGGAGAATAAAGGTCCTGGTATGTTCTCATTGGTATACCGTCACCCTTAAAACCTGTTTTTTGAACACGAATCTGTTTAGCTTCCTCCCTGCGAAGAGAAAGATCAAAACCCTTTACTCTAATTACAATAGGATCGCCCAGTGGTGCCAGACGGAGTACCCTGAATTTTGTACCCTTAAAGAGTCCAATGTCCAGTAATCTTCTGCGTATTTCCCCTGTAGCTTTTATAGAGTTTATAACTCCTTTGTCTCCTATATTTAGATCTGAGAGAACTAGCGGCATTAAAAAACCTCCGAAATTGTACTTTACTTAGGCAAGCCTAATTGTAATTTACTAGAGGAAGCTCTAAACATCAAGTAGGGCAATTAATATTTTAAGATTATTTACAAAAAATTTTATAAAGGGAATTAAAAAAAGATAAATGTCAAAAAAATGGGACTATTAGAGTCTAACAGTCCCATAAAAATTAAAAGTGTTAAATTAACCTGCTGTAATACATTCAACAGGACATACTGCTGCACATGCTCCACAGTCAGTACACAGATCAGCATCGATAAATCTTGCATCATCAACTTCACTGATTGCTTCTACAGGACATTCCGGTTCACATGCTGCACAATTGATGCATTCTTCTTTATCAATAATATAAGCCATTTGCGGTTCCTCCATAATTTTGCCAACAATATATCAGGGTGTTTGAAAAAATGCAAATATAGTTTTGATAAATTTAAAAAAAAACTGTTTTTATTTATTTCCAAAATATCAGGTTATGTCATTTATAGATGGAGAAAGTGTAATTAATGGAGATAATGTATGTTAAGTTGTTGTTATATATGATTTTACTTACAGAAAATACAAGATTTTATTGATAATGGTTAATATGCGGTATATAATTACAAGATAGTTGCATAT
>JALTGJ010000112.1 GCA_027077185.1 Spirochaetales bacterium
GGAGATCAGGGACTTCATATTATCTATAATGTTCCGGTGATCGGACTTGGAATGGATGGTTTTATTACAGGAAAATTTAAACTTAAAGGTGATGATACTGGTATATATTTAAGCAGCGATCTGATTGCAGATGATTGCATTATTACCCTTGGTCTGGATAGTGAAAGTTCGTCCAGCGGGGATCTGCCGTTGTTTATGGATATGAAGTTTACTTCCGGTAAAAAAGTGCAGTTTTTGTGGCCTTCAGAGACCTTACCTATTCTACGGGCTACTGCCAATCAGGGACAGGAAATAAATTTTACCATGGATGGTCTGAGCGATACCTATTCCGTTATCGGAGATGTCGATATTAAGTATGGTAGTATTTATTATTTCCAAAAAAGCTTCTATTTATCTGAGGGTACTATTGGTTTTAAAGAAAATGAATCTAAATTTGATCCTCTTCTTGGTTTTAGGGCGCAGATAAAAGAAGTGGATTCCTCTGGTCAGATAGTAAATATTACCTTGATACAGGATAAATTACCTATAAGTAAATTTTCTCCCCGGTTTGAATCTGATCCACCTCTTTCAGATGTTGAGATATTCTCTATTCTTGGTTCGGGAGTTTTTGCAAAAATTGGAAATGAACAGATTGATTTAACATCTGCTTTAATATTAACTGGTGATTTAGTTGCCCAGTTTGGTCTAATTCAGTCTTTTGAAAATAAAGTAAAAGACGTTTTTAAACTTGATCTGTTCTCCATCCGTACTCAGGTAATACAGAATATACTAATAGATAGATTTGTTGATACAGGAACTGCTGATAATACAGGATATCTTGATAGTTTTGGACGATATTTGGATAATACCAACTTATACTTGGGAAAATACTTTGGGAATGATATATTCTTACAGGGGCAATTACAGATTAGTAATCAGAAGGTTCTTGATTCTGGTCTTTTATATGCTACTAATAAATTATTTTTTGAGTCAACTATTAGTCTCGAATGGAAAACACCTTTATTTTTACTTGGTTTTTCTATAAAACCTGACTTTGTTGACCCATTAGCCAGTATTCAAAATACAAGTCTCGCGTTATCATGGGGCTATTCGTACTGAAAGGCTGGTCGCAAACAAGTTTGCCTGGTCGGGACTTCGTCCCTGCTCGGCAATGCAACCGTTGCTGCTCGCCAATGAGTCGTACCGCAGGTGCTTGCACCGAGGAACGATCTCAACAACCAAAGGAGTTTTTTATGCGTAAGATATTACTACTTATGTTATTGTTCATCAGCATTGCATGCTTATTACCTGCTCAAAGCTCATCCGGAGCAGATCTTCCCTGGTATATGGGTAAACCTATTAATGATATACGTTTTGAGGGTTTAAATCATGTAAATACTTCAGATTTGGATGGAATTACTTCTCAATTTATTGGATCTCTGTATTCTCCAGGCTTGTATAAGGATCTTCAAAGTAAACTGTTTGCTTTAGATTATTTTAAAAAATTCAGTGCAGAAGCAGAACCTTTTAATTCCAGTAAAGACAGTGTTGTAATAATTTTTACAGTAGTAGAACGCCCTCTTGTAGATGATATTAAAATTACCGGAAATAAAAAAATTCGTAAAGGGGATATTCTGGATGCTATACTTTTAAAACGGGATGACATTTTTAGTACAACAAAAATGAAATATGATAAAGATGCAATATTGGCATTATATAAAACTAAAGGATATCCTGATGTAAGTATTGATGCCGAAAGTGTAGAACAGACTGACAATACTGTACTTGTAAAATTTACTGTTTCAGAGGGAAATCAAACACGAATTAAAGAAATACATTTTTCAGGAAACACGGTGTTTGCGGATTCAGTTCTTAAAAGTAAACTTTCAATAAAAGCACAATCCTTATTAAATAGTGGTGTTTTTGAAGAGAGTAAACTGGAAACAGATAAATTAAGTCTTGAGACTTACTATAAAGACCGCGGTTATCTGGATGCAAAAATTGTAGATGTAAAACAGGAAGTTCTTGAATCTGATAATGGAAGAAATTATCTTTCTTTAACTTTTTATTTTGATGAAGGTAAAAAATGGACATTTGACGGCGTTACAATAAGTGGAAATGAAATTTTTACTGACGAAAAGCTTCTTGGTCTAATACACCAAAAAAAAGGCGAAGTAATTAACAAAACAAAACTGGATATGGATTTTGCAAGACTGTCCGACCTCTACTACAATGACGGTTATATTTATAACGATATACAGCTTAAAGATAAACGCAATGATCAGAATAATTCAATTGCCTATACAGTTACAATAATTGAGAAGGGCAGAGCCCATATTGAGAATATAATTGTAAAAGGAAATGTTAAAACTTTGGATTATGTTCTGTATAGAGAAATACCTCTGGAAACCGGGGATATTTTTAGTAAAGATAAAGTTATCGAAGGAATACAAAATTTATATAATACCGGTTTATTTACGACAGTTTCTCCTGAAACACCTTATGGAAGTGCAGAAGGTTTAATGGATCTTGTAATAAATGTTGAGGAAGGTAAAAATACGGATATACAGTTTGGAGTAACTTTTACAGGTGCTTCAAGCTCTTATCCTATTTCAGGATTTTTAAAATGGAATGAGAATAATTTTATGGGAAAGGGACAGGTTTTAAGTATTGGGACAGAACTGTCTCCTGCCAAACAGAGTTTGAACCTTGGGTTTAACGAGAAATGGCTTATGGGCAAAAGGTGGTCCATAGGTTCCAATTTTTCATTTACTCATCAGACTTACACAGGTATTCTTCAGGATATTATGCCTGTCAGATTTACTGATGATGACTATAATTCTGACAGTAAAACGGATAAAGCTGCTCCTGATCCCTATAACAGTTATGATGAGTGGCAGACGGCTATAAATAATGGAGAATCAATTGACAGCGCATATTTAATGGATTATGACAATCTGCAGCTATCCCTCGGAGGAAATACCGGATATACCTTTCATACCCCTATAGGACGCTTTACAACAGCTACAGGACTTAGTTCGTCCCTTAACAATATTCAGTATGATCCTTCCGAGTACAGACCCTATAACCCTGCCATTAGAAATAATCTGGATACATGGTTGTTTAATAATAAGCTTTGGGTAAATTTAATATGGGATAAAAGGGATTTTGTAACTAATCCGACAAATGGTTTTTTTCTGAACCAGATTACCACATATGCAGGAGGAATTCTTGGTGGGGATACTCAGTTTATAAAAACACAGTCCAAAGCAGAAGCATTTTTAAAACTAATTGAAATTCCAGTAAGCGATAAATATACCTTTAAAACTGTCTTTGCAGCACATACATCCTTTTCTGCAATTTTAAGTCAGTACTACAATGACAGCGGCTTAGGGTGGAATGTAAAGGCAACAACAGGTGATCTCCTTTACATTGATGGAATGAATATAGCAAAGGGATGGCCTTTTCAGCAGAATGGAAAAGCAATGTGGGACAATTGGATAGAGTTGCGAATGCCCATCGCAGAAAATGTACTATGGGGAGACTTATACTTTAGCGGAACAGGATTCTGGACAGAGTTATCCAATATTGATCTTAAAAGTCCCAATTTTATTGATGACTTTTATTTCTCCTTTGGAGGCGGGATTAGGTTTACAATACCAGGATTACCAATAGGATTATATTTAACAAAAAGGTTCCGAATTAATGATGGAGCAGTTGCCTGGGAACCGGGTACAATATTTACCAATGCTGACAATCCAAATTCCGGAATGGATCTTGTTATAGCATTTCAATTTGGTCTTTTTTAGATCAGATTATAATTTTCTATATTTTTAGCCGCTTAGAATCCCTTTTCAGGGAAATTAATTAGTGTTTTATAAGCGGCTCTATAAGGAGTTTAACTTGAAAAAAAGATCATTACTAATTGCTGTTTTTATAATTATTTTATCAGCTTCGTTATATGCTGAGAAGCTTACCATGATTGGAGTTGTTGATCTGAACAAAATCGTTTCAGACTATTTTAAAGAATCAACAGCATGGCGTGAAATTGATGAATTAACAAAAAAGGTAGATGAGACAACTACAGAAAAACTTAATGAAATAAAGGATCTGCAGGAACAGAAAATTAATGCAGAAAACAATAATAACGATAGTCTTGTATTAAAACTTGGTGATGATATTTCAAAGAAACAACAATACTTACAGGAATACCATAAGATAATGTCTGACAGGATCTCTTCTAAAAAACAAAATTTATTAACATCCTCAGGCTTTTCAAAAGAAATTATAGAAACTATAGGATTTATTGCGGAAAATGAAGGATACTCACTGGTTTTAAGAAAAAAAGACCCTAATATTCTGTACTATAACTACGAGGTTGATATTACAGATAAGGTAATTGAAAGGCTTATTTTACGGGCATCTTCAGGACACTGATAAAATGTCCGGGATGACTCCCATGATGATACAATACCGCAGAATGAAATCCAAATATAGGGATGCGGTATTGTTTTATCGTCTTGGTGATTTTTATGAAATGTTTGAAAGTGATGCAGAAGAAGTTTCCCGTCTTTTAAATCTAACCCTTACTGCCAGACATGGGATTCC
>JALTGJ010000113.1 GCA_027077185.1 Spirochaetales bacterium
TTGCCAGGGTTTCAAACCTTGCGCCCTGTTTAACTTTTCGTAATAGTTCCTGTGCCTGTCCCCGTTCCTTTATTAATATATGGCTTGCTCTCCACTCCATTATATACTCCTGCTGTTGTGTAGTGTTGTTTATATATATAACATCTATTAAAATAGATAGAAATTCAAGGTTACTTCTTTATTGACTCAGTTTTTTTATGGTAGTATAAAGGTCAGATCAGAAATAATCATCAGAAAATTTTAAATAATGGACTATTCATGAGTGCAAAAAAAAATACAAATTATGACGAAAGCAAAATAAAAACCCTAAGTTCACTGGAGCATATACGTCTTAGAACCGGAATGTATATTGGCCGTCTGGGAGACGGATCCAACCTTGATGATGGAATTTATATTCTTCTAAAAGAAGTTGTGGACAACTGTATAGATGAATACATTATGGGATATGGATCAAAAGTTATTGTTCAGTGTAAAAACAACACTATAAAAGTAAGAGATTATGGCCGTGGAATTCCACTTGGGAAAGTTATTGAATGTGTATCTGTAATAAATACAGGTGCAAAATATAATGATGAAGTTTTTCAGTTTTCGGTTGGGTTGAATGGTGTTGGAACAAAAGCTGTGAATGCACTTTCCAGCAAGTTCAGGGTAGTGGCCTTTAGAGACGGTAAGTATACAGAGGCTATTTTTGAGAGAGGTTCTTTAATATCCGAACGAAAGGGTAAAAAGGATGATGAAAAAGATGGAACTTTTATAGAATTTACTCCTGATGAAGAAATATTTGGAGAATATGAGTTTAATCATGAGTTTATAGAACAAAGAATGTGGAATTATGCCTGCCTTAATTCAGGATTGACTCTGGTTTTTAATAAGAAAAAATTTGTATCTAAAAACGGACTTCTGGATCTTTTAAGCTCAGAGATTGGAGATGCTAATACACTTTATGAAATTGGATTTTCAAAGAGTAAAAGAATAGAGTTTGCTTTTACTCATACAAACAGCTATGGCGAAACATATTTTTCTTTTGTAAATGGACAATTTACAAGTGATGGCGGTACTCATCAAAGTGCATATCGTGAGGGTATTCTAAAGGGTGTTAATGAATTTTTTCAAAAAAATTATTCCGGTATTGATGTCCGTGAAGGTGTTGCAGGGGCTGTTGCGGTTAAGCTGCAGAACCCTGTTTTTGAAAGCCAGACAAAGAATAAACTTGGGAATACAGAGATTCGAAGCTGGATAATTCAGGATGTAAAATCTGCAGTAGTCGACTTTCTTCATAAAAATAATACGGCTGCAAAAAATCTGGAAGATAAAATTATAAACAATGAAAAGCTGCGTAAAGAACTGAATGCAGTTAAAAAGGAAGCAAAAGAGGCGGCAAAAAAGATTGCCTTAAAAATTCCTAAATTAAAGGACTGCAAGCATCATTTATGGGATAAAGACGGAGAGTTTTCCACTCTTTTTATAACTGAGGGTGAGTCTGCTTCCGGTTCAATGGTTTCCTCCAGGGATGTTTATACCCAGGCAATTTTTTCTTTACGGGGAAAACCTCAAAATGTGTTTGGAAAGAAAAGAGCGGATATTTACAGAAATGAAGAGCTGTATAATATGATGATGGCTATGGGAATAGAAAATGATGTTGATAATCTTAGGTATGGCCGTATAGTTATTGCAACAGATGCTGATTTTGACGGGTTTCATATTCGTAATCTCCTATTGACCTACTTTCTTAATTATTTTGAAGAACTTGTTATTGCAGGACGTATTCATATACTGGAGACGCCACTATTTAGGGTTCGTAACAAAAAGAAAACCACTTACTGTTATAATATAAAGGAAAGAGATGAGGCTTTTAAGACAATTAGCAATGCAGAAGTGACAAGGTTTAAGGGTTTGGGAGAGATATCACCAAAGGAATTCGGACAATTTATTGGTGAAAATATGCGGCTTGTTAAAGTAAATGTTAAAACCCTGAAAAATATACAGGATACTATGCAGTTTTACATGGGTAAAAATACCCCGGAAAGAAGAGAGTATATAATGGAGAATCTAATATAATGAGTTATGCTGAAACCCTTTACAAGCAGAATTTTCTTGAGTATGCGTCCTATGTAATAAAAGACCGGGCTATTCCGGACATTAGAGATGGGTTTAAACCCGTACAGCGGAGGATACTGCATTCCCTTTTTGAAATGGATGATGGAAAGTTTCACAAGGTGGCAAATGTTGTGGGCAGCTGCATGAAATATCATCCTCATGGTGATGCTTCTATTTATTCTGCACTGGTTGTTTTGGCAAATAAAGATGTTTTTATTGAGAAGCAGGGTAATTTCGGAAATATTTTTACAGGAGATTCAGCATCTGCTGCAAGGTATATTGAGTGCCGCCTTCTGCCTTTTGCCAAAAAAATATTGTACAGTCCGGCAATTACTGAGTATGAAGAATCCTATGATGGCAGAAACAGGGAGCCCGTTGCCTTCCCTTCAAAAATACCTGTTTTATTAATCCAGGGTGCAGAGGGTATTGCTGTTGGTATGGCTACAAAAATACTGCCCCATAATTTTAATGAGGTACTTGAAGCTGTAATCCTATCATTAAATGGAGATGCTTTTCAGCTTTTTCCGGATTTCCCGGGAGGCGGATATATTGATGTTTCCGGGTATCAGGATGGACTTGGAAAGGTTCTTGTTCGGGCAAAATTTGATACTTCTGATTCAAAAAAAATTATTATAAAAGAGATACCCTTTGGAACTACTACCGAGAGTGTGATTTCTTCTATAGAAAATGCAGTAAAGAAGGGTAAGATAAAAATTGGCAGTATAAATGATTTTACAACTGATGAAGTAGAAATTGAGATAAAACTTCCCCGGAATGTTCATACTGAAGATGTTGTTGATTCTCTTTATGCCTTTACAGATTGTGAAAACTCAATTTCGATTAATTTATTGGTTATAAATAATAATATGCCAACTGTAATGACAGTTACAGAAGTTATAAACTATCATGCCCGGCATCTGTTAAGTGTTCTTAAAGCAGAATTAAAAGTTTCAGAAGCCGATCTAAAGGACAAAATTCATGCCAGAACCCTTGAACGGATTTTTATAGAAGAAAGAATATATAAGGATATAGAGGATAAAACTACCAGTGAGTCTGTACGTAAGGCTGTTATGGATGGCTTTATACCGTTTAAGAAGGAGATAAAAAGAGAAGTTACAGAAGATGATGTGGAGAGATTACTTAAAATCCCAATAAGAAGAATTTCCCTGTATGATATTAACAAAGCAAAGAAAGAGATTGCAGAACTGAATGCAAGATTAAAGGATATTCGATATAAACTTAAGAATCTGACAGAGTATGCTGTGTCTTTTCTGGAAGAAGTATTAAGTGAAAACAGACAAAGGTTTGAAAGGAAAACAGAAATAATATCTTTTCAAAAAATTGATGCAAGAGAAGCTGCTAAAAGGGATATTGATATTTTCTACGACCCTGATACTGGCTATCTTGGTACTGATGTAAAAACAGGGAATACACAATTTAAGGTATCTGTTTATGACCGAATCCTGATAATTAGGAAAAATGGTATATATTCTGTTACAGATGTTCCTCACAGGTTATTTGTGGATAAGGGAATGCTTTACTGTGGTCTTGCAGATAAGGAAAATCTTGAAAGAAACATTTTTTCGGTACTTTATAGGAATAATACTACAAAGTATATATTTATAAAGCGTTTTAAAATTGAGAAGTTTATACTTGATAAGTCTTATCAAATTTTGCCTGATGATTGTAAACTTCTAAAATTAAGTCTGAAAGAGGATATTGATATAGTTATTTCCTATGTCCCCAAACCAAGAATTAAAATACTTGGAGAAAGTTGGGCTGTTGGGGATTTCCTTGTAAAAAATGTTAAAGCAGGTGGGAACAGGTTGAGCACAAAAGAGATAAAATCTGTAAAGTTTATGAAATCCAGGAGTTGATATTTAATGGCTAATAAAAATACAGGGAATGCAGGGAGCAGAGCTGTTGCCCCTCGAATTCTATATGAAGATAATCACATTATTGTAGTAAATAAACTTACATCAGAACTTGTTCAGGGTGATAAAACCGGAGATAAAACTCTCGGGGACAGTGTAAGTGCTTATATAAAAAGTAAGTATAACAAACCCGGCAATGTTTTTCTTGGAACAGTTCATAGGCTGGACCGGCCAACAAGTGGTGCGGTAGTGTTTGCAAAGACAAGTAAAGCTTTGACTCGCTTGAATAATATGTTTAGAGATAAGGAAGTCAAAAAAATATACTGGGCTGTAAGCGATGCTATGCCTCCGGAGGAGAAAGGCACTCTTAAACATTTTTTGCTTCGGAATCAGAAACAAAATAAATCTTATGCTCATTCTTCTTCAGTTGAAGGGAGTAAACCTGCAAGTCTTGATTATACAGTTGTAAAAGCCACAGACCGATACTATCTGCTGGAAATTGAGCTGCATACAGGCAGACATCATCAGATACGTGCTCAGCTGGCAGCTGTTGGGTGTAGAATTAAGGGCGATCTTAAATACGGCTCACCAAGGTCTAATCCCGGCGG
>JALTGJ010000114.1 GCA_027077185.1 Spirochaetales bacterium
TCTGGCAATGCCACCTTTATATAAAATATCCAAAGGTAAAAAAATATTTTATGCCTATGACGATAACGAAAAGGATAAAATTTACAGTCAGTTTTCTGTAGAAGATGAGTCTAAAATTTCTATGCAGCGTTACAAAGGTCTGGGTGAGATGAATCCGGATCAGCTTTGGGAAACAACAATGAATCCGGAAAGCAGGTTAATGATGCAGGTAAAACTTGATGATGAAGTGGAAGCAGATATAATGTTTTCTACACTTATGGGCGAACATGTGGAACCCAGAAGAAAGTTTATAGAAGATAATGCTCTTCTTGTTTCAAATTTAGATGTTTAAATACATATAACGTAAATACGCCCTACCAGGGCGTATCTACGGAGGGATACGGATTGTATCCCGACAATAATCAGGAGAAATTCGTGGATACAAATATAGGTAAAATAATCCCCGTTCCCATAGAGGATGAAATAAAGGAATCATATCTAAACTATGCAATGTCGGTAATTGTCAGTCGTGCTCTTCCTGATGTGCGTGATGGTTTAAAGCCGGTTCATAGACGAATTCTTTATGCAATGAACGAAATGGGTCTGCGTTCCGACAAAACCTTTAAAAAATGCGGGCGTATTGTTGGAGATGTTCTTGGAAAATATCATCCTCATGGTGACCAGTCAATCTATGATGCTCTTGTAAGGCTGGCTCAGGATTTTTCCATGCGATATCCTGTTATTAAACCTCAGGGTAATTTTGGTTCCGTTGACGGTGACCCACCTGCTGCAATGCGGTATACCGAGTCAAAAATGGCTAAAATTGCTGATGAACTTCTAAAGGATATTAAAAAAAATACTGTTGATTTTATAGCTAACTATGATGATTCCATGAAGGAACCGTCTGTTCTGCCTGGAGCAGTTCCCTATCTTCTTATAAATGGAGGCAGTGGAATAGCAGTAGGTATGGCAACTAATATTCCACCCCATAATTTATCCGAGATAGTAGATGCTATTGAAGCCTATATTGATAATTCTGATATTTCTATTTCAGAAATTATGAACTATGTAAAAGGTCCTGATTTTCCAACTTCAGGTATAATTTACGGACGGCAGGGTATAAAGGATGCCTTTGAAACCGGCCGCGGTAAAATAGCTGTAAGGGCCCGGGTTAATCTTGAGACAACAAAAACCGGTAAAGATGTAATAATTGTTACAGAGCTCCCTTATCAGGTTAATAAAGCAAATTTAGTTGTACGGATTGCAGATCTAGTTAAGGATAAAAAAATTGACGGTATCTCTGATCTGCGTGATGAGTCTGATAGAAACGGTATGCGTATAGTAATTGAACTAAAGCGCGGAGCAATAGCAAGAGTAATATTAAACAGGCTTTTTTCCCATACTGCAATGCAGCAGAATTTCAATGTTAATAA
>JALTGJ010000115.1 GCA_027077185.1 Spirochaetales bacterium
TTCTGGAGAAGGATAGTCTGGTGGATAAGATCCATTTACTTCAGAACTTGCAATTATATAATCTATGGTACCTCCATCATTTGCTGCACCTCTTACAAAGTTTGAAACACTGATGGTTGCTGTATCTGCGAGATTATGAATTGTGTATTGAGTACCTGATATGTGTTCAGTAACAAAAATATTTGATCCTGAACTTACTAAAGATAATCCACCGGATACATTTGTAAAATTACTATCTATTGTCCATGAAGAACCATCACCCTTGTAAAGGGAAGAATTATTATCATCTGCATACACACAATACAGGAAAGTACCAAGTTGTTCTAGGGATATTGCCTGTATCTCTCCAGGGGGGGCTGCAATTGCTGTCCAGTCAGATCCGGATCCGTTCCCCTTGTAAACTGTTCCGCCAGCAAGTACATATTTTGTTCCTGAAAGGTCTACAATCTTATAAACACTCTTATCGCTTAGAGCAGAACTGCTTAAGGCAGGTTCTACGGATATTTGATAGAATATTCCTATACCGTCAGGGTTGCAGGACATTAAAAGAAGGGTAATAAGGGCAATCAAAATTATTATATATTTTTTCATAGTTAGTCCTGTTAAAAGTGAAATTTTGCAGAAAGATTAATATCAAGAAAATTACCATAGGCCGTTTTATCTGACTGAGAGCCAAAATAGATTTCCGGTACTACCCAGTACTGAGTTCTAATTCCAAATGACCACTGTGCATCCATATTCCAGAAAAAACCGGCCCCGATTTTTGCAATGGAACCAAAATATACCTGATTATCAACTTTGTTTACAGCTATACCTGCTCCTGCAAAAAGAGGCAGTTCAAAGGCATTGAAAAGGAAATTGTAGGTTATATTTGCTGTAATTGGAACAAATGAAAATGTATTTTTTTGAGGTGTGGAAGAAAAAGTACCTGCTATTCCCACTCCTAAAGACCATCTGTTGTTAAGAAAAGCAGCCCATTCAAGGGAACCGGATCCGCCCAGGGATAGCTGTTTTTCAAAAGGTACATAGGCTGGACTTTGATTTGGAAAAACCATAAAGAGAGGGATCAGCAGCCCTGCATTAATAGTAAAAGTCTGACTCCCTTTGCTGTAAGGTTCCAGAAATTGTTCTGTGGTATCCTGTGCTGAAATAAAAACTGTTATTAACAGTAAAATTATTGCAATTAAAATAAGTTTAGTTTTCAAAAAATTACCCCTAATAGTTATGAGTTTGTATATTATCACCCTGACTTCTATTTATCAACGTAAATTACGATAAATATCTGTTATTTAGAGGAAATTGCAAAACTCGAGGAGTTTTAAAATTTCCTCCATATTGAGCCGCTGTAGAATACCTTTTCAGATTAATCAGTTATAGTTTTCCAAGCGGCTCATTTAAACTTTCTTTTTAT
>JALTGJ010000116.1 GCA_027077185.1 Spirochaetales bacterium
GAATATTGACAGAAAATATTTTAATTGCGGTATTGATGAATTGGATCAATATCTAAGACAGTTTGCCATTCCAAATGATAAGAAAAATATTGGTAAAACATTCATTGCTGCCCTGGAAAGCAAACCTGATAAACCTATTGGCTACTATACTGTAAGTATGGCTCAAATTCTTTTTACTGATTTACCTGATACAATAAAAAAGGGACTTCCTAAGTATCCTGTTCCGGCTATGAGGATAGGTAAGCTTGCTGTTGATTCACATTTTAAAGGCCTGAGTATTGGTTCTTTTCTTCTGAAGGATGCGCTTTTGCGAGCTGTTAATATTTCATCTGAAGTTGCTCTTAACTGTGTTATTGTTGATGCTCTGAATGAAACGGCAAAATCATTTTACCTGAAGTATGGTTTTGTTGCTTTTGAAGATAATCCGTTAACACTTGTAATTCCTCTTAAAACAATTAAAGCGGCAATTTAATAAATTCAATATATGACACAACACAAAAAGCTCCTCTTGACATATTTTTGTAAAATGTTTATGTTCATCCAGTCGGAAAATGCCGCCTTAGCTCAGCTGGCCAGAGCACGTGACTTGTAATCTCGGGGTCGTCAGTTCGAATCTGACAGGCGGCTTGACTTTAGCATTTTCTTTATGATAGAGTTTTTGAAAATTGGGGAGGTTCCCGAGTGGTCAAAGGGGGCAGACTGTAAATCTGTTGGCTACGCCTTCGAAGGTTCAAATCCTTCTCTCCCCATAGGATCTTTCCTTAACCGGAAAGATCCTTTTTTTTTATCCGGATAAAAAAAAATCGAAGGTTGGCTTAAATTGGAAGGAGATTTTTATAAAAACGGTCTTCAATTTGAATGTACTCAATGTTCGAACTGCTGCCGATTTGATCCAGGCTATGTATTTTTGTCCTATAATGATCTGGATCGCCTGAAAAAATATTTTTCCCTTTCAGATGATGAATTTATTAAAAAATATTGCCGAATAGTTAATATGGGTGATCAGAAACGCTTAAGTTTAATTGAAAAAACTAATTATGATTGTATTTTCTGGAACAATGGCGGTTGTGAAATTTACGAAGCAAGGCCCCTTCAGTGCCGGTCTTATCCCTTTTGGAAACCATTTCTTATTAATAAACAGAGTTGGGATGGAGAGGCTCTGTCCTGCCCCGGTATGAACAATGGAAAAACTGTTGATAAAAAAACTATAGACAACTGGCTTAAGATAAGAGAGGAAGAAGAGTATATTTTATTATAAAAAGAAAAATTAATAGGGAACTGTTTATGAAAATCCATTTCTGGGGTGTCCGGGGTTCTATTCCAACCCCTTTATCATCTTTACAAATTCAAAGAAAAATATCTGCAGTTGTTCAGAGGATTCAGCCGGATGATTTAAAATCACCGGAATC
>JALTGJ010000117.1 GCA_027077185.1 Spirochaetales bacterium
ATTTGTGCCACAATAATCACAGATTTTCTTCTGTGAAATTCTTCAATAATTTCAAGAAGACCCATTCTGCTGATATCGCTAAGTTTCTCGAGGCCAAAATCATCCAAAATTAATACACTATGTTTTGCAATTCTGGCCATAAGTTTTAAGTAGGTACCCTCTGATTTACTCATCTCTAATTCAGAAAATAATCTACTGCTGGAATAGTAGCCGACTGAATATCCTTGCTGGCATGCCTGGAATCCGAGGGCAGTTCCAATATAACTTTTACCGATACCCGTGGGACCGGTAATTAGAATATCTTCCCCTTTTGTAATCCAGGAGCAATCGGATAGACGTAAGATTTTATTCTTATCAAGATCACGATCAAGGGTAAAATCAAGATCCTCCAGAGACGCCTCGTAACGGAATCTTGCAGATTTTACTAACCTTTCCAAACGACGATTATGTTTGTAGTCCCATTCTGAATCGATAAGATAAGAAACTACTTCATCTGTGGTTAGCTTCATATTTTTACCAGTTTCCTGTAGATTTTGGAAGGCACTTGCCATTCCATGAAGTCTCATTTTTTGCATTTTTTCTCGTGTTGCCTGGTTATTATTCATCTCTATCTCCTACCTGTAATTGACTGTATTTCTTAAGTTACTATGACGTTCAAACATAAAAATCTGGCTCTCATCGCAGTTTAGTTTTTTCAATCTAATGATATCTTCAAGATATGACTTGACCTCCCTGTATGAGATACGATTGAAATTCCAAGCCTTGCGGCAGGCCATATTCAGGTCATGGTTTTCACATTTAGCAGCAAGACTTAATATTCCCATACAGGATTTAAAAGCCTGTTCAGGATGGTGTCTTGATTCAAGCAAATGCCTGATTACATTCAGAGTTTCGTCTCCGATAGAGGCAGCCCAGCTTTCAAACTTTTCGACTGACCAGGAAGCATAGAACTTATGATGAGCCGGCATATGGTCTTTAACTGTTGTGTATCCGCTTCTTTTTCGATCTCTTAAATGTTGCACGACCCGCACATTTTCGTGATAGATCGCAACAATCCTCTCGTCATAGATTATTCGTATTTGTTTTCCTTTTAGCTGCCAAGGCACGCTGTAGTAGTGCTTATCGGCACTTAGGAGCACATGATAGTCAGGAGCAACCTTATGATTCTCAAAAAACTTCATTGGGTATGGAGCCGAGGGAAGCGTTTTAAGTTCAGATTTCTCTATTTCATTAAAGAGTTCACGTCTGGACACCTGCAGCACCTGTAATTTTTTGTTATTATGCTCTTCCACCTTCTCTTTGATAGCCTCATTCAGCTCATCGAGAGAATAGAAAACCTGATTACGCAGGGGAGCAAATACTCTCTGATACATGAGCCGGACTGCATTCTCTACCAGTGCTTTATCTTTGGGCCGATATGCCCTTGTGGGTAAGATTACCGTCCGGTAATAATCCCCAAAATCATCAAACAGGGGATTAACTTCAGGTTCATAATTAGAAGCCTTACTTACTGCACTTTTTAAATTATCAGGTACTGTAGCTTTTGTTACACCTCCAAAATAATGAAATGAATGTTCAACTGATCTTAAGAAAACCTCTTTCTTCTGACTCATCGAGGCTTCAGCATAGGTCAGTCCGCTGGAGCCAAGAATAGCTACAAAAACTTGAGCCCGTTTTGGTTCTCCACCGACACCATCTGAGTATGGAAATGTATCTCCAGTGTAGTCGACGAACATTTTATCTCCAGGAGTATGGTGCTGTTTCATGCTCACATCCTGAAAATCCTGCCAGCATTGGAGATGATAACAGAACTGGGAATAACTAAATTTATTATCATTATTTTTAGAATATTCTTCCCATAATAATTGCCGTGTAACTCCGGTACGCTTCAATTCTTTTACATAATATGGCATGTTGGGAAGCATCGCCTGATAGCGGATATTATTTTCTTCTTTCTTACCCTTAAATAATTCGATAAGTTCTGAATCATTCATTTCAGTTGTCTTTTTGTAATCCACTCCGACTCTTCGGAATGTGGTAAGGTAGTCACTGACAACTGATTTTGAAACTCCGCAGATATTTGCTATCTGCCGTATACTAAGTTTCCCTTCATAACTATGTTTTAGTATTTCTCTAATCTTTTTCACTTGAATCCTCTTTCGTGCCATATAATCTCCTGAATTATTTAGATTTCAGGAGTATAGATTTTTTGAGGATTTTATTTTACTTTTCTATTCTGGAGCACCTGCTAAAAGTGTCCTTTTATTCCCGGAATAGGTGTCCTTATTCGGCCGGAATAACTGTCCTTTTATTTCCGGAATGGGTGTCCAGAATGAACCGGTGTATGCAATACTACCTGTATTTCACAGAATTGGATAAATCTGCTCTAAAATTGTCTTAAAAACTTGAATCCCGACTCATCTCCTTATATAAGAATTATAAATACTGACTTCGTATTGTAAACCTCATAAAAAGATTGACTAAATATTAAAAAAGTATTAGTCTAATTTAGAAAGTTAGATATATCTAACTTTCTAAATACATAATTCAACTATTTACAGGAGGATGCTATGATTGGTATTTTTTATGGTTCCAGTATGGGGAATACAGAAGAGGCAGCGAATCTTATTAAGAGCAAATTAAATAAAGAATCAAAGATTATAAATGTAACCGAAATGACAAAAGAATCTTTGAATGATTTTGATACAATACTGCTGGGTTCTTCAACATGGGGTCTTGGAGATCTTCAGGATGACTGGGACAGAAAATTATCTGTTCTAAAAGAAGCTGACTTATCCAATAAAAAAATTGGATTTTTCGGTTGTGGAGATCAGGAGTCCTATTCAGACACTTTTGCAGATGCATTAGGCATTATTTATGAGGTAGTAAAAGATTCCGGAGCCGAATTTATAGGTTCCTGGTCTACAGAGGGGTATAGCTTTTCAGCCTCTGCAGCGGTATACAATGACAGTTTCATAGGACTTGTTCTGGATGAAGATAATCAGGCAGATATGACAGAAGATAGAATTGAAGCCTGGGTTGCTTCCCTGTAAAAAGGAACTGTAAATGGAAGTATTTGCTCATCATCTTTATGAATATGGAAGGGGCCTCAGGCGACTTGTTCTTCATACAACACGATCTGAATATAGAGGTGCCATAACAGCCAGACTGGTGGAAAAAAATATTTCCTATATAATAACGAATGTTACCAGTAAAAAAATAAATATTTTTTTTGGCGCTCCCTATTGTATAGAAGTTCTTAATACTTTCCCACATCTAAACCTTAAAGACCTGCCCCCGGATAAAGATTTTATTCTGGGGGCAATGCTGGGATATGACATGAAAATCCATTGCAGAAGATATCTTGGCATTATTGAACCTGAAAAGAAGAACAGACTGAAAGCTATATAAACAAGGGGGTTGATTATGCCGGATAGCTTTACAAAAATAGACAGTTACACAGAAAAAACATTAAACAGGGAAGGAATAGGCATTACCCTGCTTAGAAACACGGCTATTCCCCGGACAAATAATTATGCACTAATACCATTGAACAGCATTGTCAGTACTTCTCTTAAAAAAGAAAATATACAAAAAAAACGATCTATATGGGAGATTGATGGTCGTCTTCGTTGTCCTGTTATTGGAAATTGTTTAAGTTTTTCTGAACAGAAAAAAATACTTAAAAAGGCAGATATTGCAGTTAGTAAGTTGAGTGACTTTGAGATTCATACAACACTTACCCAGAGTATATCAGAAAAAAGTCCCCTTTCCATACGGGTTCAGAAGTATCTGAACAATAAGTACAGAAAAAATATTTTAGAAGCAGAATTATTTTCAGAGTCGAAGTTCTTTACCCTCTGGAAAAGAGGGTTAACAACAGGAGAAATTGATGGTCTGCTATGGGTTGCTGTTATAAAGATAAATCTTTCAGAAGCAGGAATAAACAGACTATTTGGTAACATTCATATGCTTATGCACGAACAGGGAAGCATAGTAAAGCGTGGGTTACTTAAGGTTATTAATCTAAAAGAGGAAAACAGGAAACTAAAAGGGAAACTTCAGTCCATACAAAAAAATGTTCATGAAACATCTTGTAACTTTAACCTTCTAAACAATAAATTAGTTGCTTCAGGGGAAAAAAATATTAAACTGACAGAAGAGAACAGAAGATTGAATAATAAAACCCCTTATCAGGTTGAAAATCATTTAAAAAAAGAAATTGAAAAATTGCATGCAAAACTGGATAAACAAAAGCAGAAAATCATGGCTCAGGAACATACAATTGACAGTGAAAGGGCTATAAACAATAAATTAAAGTTAGAACTTAAATTATTAAAAAAATCAATACCTCTTATATATAACAGAATAGATTCAGAGTTCCGAAAATCTCTTGCCGCAAAAACAGAATGTACAACCTGTGCCGCCAATGAATTATGCGCAAGGAAAGTACTCCTTGTAGGAGGATTAACCAGGCTTAGTCCTTTTTACCAAAAGATAGTGGAAAAAACAGGGGGAGAATTCAAGCATCATGACG
>JALTGJ010000118.1 GCA_027077185.1 Spirochaetales bacterium
AGATAATGTCAGATATGATAGTAAAACTATATTCACTACCAAAAATAAACTGTGAACAAATAGAAAAACTTGGAGCTACTATTCGAAGACCTCATGCTTCGGAAAAAACAAAAGTTCTTGATTGGATACAAAAATATTTTTCATCTTCCTGGGCAGATGAATGCCAGGTTACTTTCTCATTTCAGCCAATATCAACATACATTGCAGTAGTCGAAAAAAGCATTATTGGTTTTGCTTCATATGATGCAGCCTGCAGAAACTTCTTCGGACCCACTGGGGTCAAAAAAGAGTTTCAGGGGAAAGGAATAGGGAAGGCACTTCTCATTAAGTCCCTTGCTTCCATGAAGGAACAGGGCTATGCCTATGGAATAATAGGTGGAGTTGGACCAGAAAAGTTTTACACAAAAACAGTAGGAGCAGTTATAATAGAAGGGTCTGATCCTGGAATATACGAAACTGATTTGAAATAAGCAGGATTATATTATTTAATGGCTCCTGCAGATAATCCTTCTATAATATACTTCTGAAAAAATATTACAATAAGAAGTGGTGGAATTATTGAGATCATTGTTGCTGCAGACATTAGATCCCAGTGAACAAAATATTGACCTATAAATTCCGTCATTGTAACTGTAAGGGGCTTTGATTTAAGAGTATAAGTTAAAACCAGAGGTGCGGAAAACATATTCCAGGTGCTAAGGAAGGAAACTATCGACACAGCAATTAGCCCCGGCATTACCATCTGAATACTTACTTTATATAAAGTCTGTATTCTGGTACAACCATCAATTCTAGCTGCATCTTCGATTTCTCCAGGAACAGATTCGAAGTATCCTTTCATGAACCAGGTTTCAAAAGGAAGTCTGAATGTAAACGAAAGAAGTATTAATCCAGTTTTTGAATCCAGTAAATGAAGATCACTGAAAACAGAAAATAGACCAATAAGTACAGGCCATGCAGGAAGAGCTATAATACCAATAATAAAATAAAAGAAAATTTGACTCCCCTTAAATTTTAGCCTGGAAAAAGCATATCCCAATAGAGGGGCAAAAAACATTACAAGAAAAGTTGTTGCTATTGCCACTATAAGAGAATTAATTATTCCTTTCTTTAATAAATCGGTAGCAGCAATACCTCCACCACCCCTAAAGCTTTCTCCTGTAACTAAAACCGTTTTATAGGCCTTTAATGTTGGATTATCCGGAATCCAATGAGGTGGTATTGAATATAATTCTGTTCTCTCAGAGACTGATGAGATAAAGATCCATAATAATGGTGCAACTGACCAGAATATTATTAGAAATACAAAAACTCCCAAAAATATTCTATATAAGGGGCGGACTTTCATATCTTATCCTTACGAAAACTCATTCGAATATAAAATAGAGTTAGTAGAAAGAGAAAAAAACCTACAAGATATGCCATTGCAGAACCTCTACCAAATCTCCCCATTTCAAAAGTAAGTTCATAATTATAAATCATTGGTGTTTTGGTGGATTCACTGAATTCCATTAGAGCATAGATTCCATCAAAAACATTAAAGGATGATATCAATGTTAAAATTACAGCAATTCCGCCTATCTTGGAAAGTGAAGCCATAGTTATATAATAAAATTGTCTAAAAACACCTGCCCCATCTACTCTTGCAGCCTCATAAAGCTGACCAGGAACAGACTGCAAAACACCTAGAAATAGAATAGTTATAAAAGGGGTATATCTCCATACAAATAAAAAAACAGCAAGATTTAAAGCTACAAAAGAATTGTTTAACCAAAAGTGATAATTTTTAATGACGCCCAACTGCAAAAGGAGACCGTTTAAGGCTCCGTAATCACCATTAAAAATCCATTTCCAGAGATGCCCATTAACAACAGGAGGCAGAGCCCATGGGATAATAACTATTGCTCTTAGTATACCCCGCCCTCTGAATTTTTTATTTAGAACAAGAGAAATGCCAAGAGAAATAACAATAACTGAAATAGTAGCTATTGCCATAAAATACAAGACCCGAAGGACTGAGGCTCTAAAAACAGGATCCTTGAGTACATAAATATAATTATCCAAGCCATTAAACTTAATTCTATTTGGCAGTTTGAGATTGTACTTTAACATACTGAATTTGAAGGACTGGAATGCAGGATAATAAGCAAAACCCAATAAAAGTATAAGTGCAGGAACGAGGATTACATATGCCAGACGCTGTTCGTTATCAAGCCATGCTGATACCCGTTTTATCATTCTCTGCTCCTATTTTAAACAGGGACTCCATTTTTGAAGTCCCTGTAAATATTTTATATTACTAATAAAATTATTTATATTCTGCCTGTAAGGATCTGGTAAAATCACCAAGATCTTTTATTGCTTTATCTACATCAACTTCACCTTTTGCAGCTCTTAATAGCGAGTTTTTAAGTTCTGTTTCAAACTCTGCAAACCATGGAGTGTTATAAGGAAGAGGAATAACATATTTAGCCTGTTCCTCCATTGCTCCCCATCCATCAATTTTACCCTGAGCTCCAAGATCTGCAAAAACCTGTTTATTTGAAGGGAACATCCCATTACCTTCATAACTGAAAAGCTGTGGTTCCTCTGAAACCATAAATTCTATAAAACTCAATGCTGCTTTTGGATATTCGGTATAACTTGAAATACCAAGTCCTGCAGGCAGGGACCATGTAAAATGCTGTTCAGGAAGAAGAAGATAATCTGCATTCGGTGCAACTTTCGATTTTTCAGGATTATTGGCAATTGCTAAAGACCCCTGCCATCCCTGATGGAAAGCACCCTGTCCTGCCCAGAAAGAAGGATGTGCATTAGGACTTGTCAGCCTTTCCGGAGAAATAAGTCCCATTTTAAACCAATTTATAAGCTGTTTATAGGCAGCATAGGCAGGATCTGAAGGTTTATCAAAAGTTGGATTGCCATCCTTATCAAATAGTGTAGATCCTGAGGAAAGTGCAATTAAATACCATGACCAATGTCTTACAGCCATTGCAAGAGGATACTCATAAATACCCTGTTCTTTTAATTTAACAGCAATATCTTCAAAGTCCTTCCATGTTTTAATAGCTGCTGAAGTTGTTCCTATTTTTTTCAATGCAGATTTATCATAATCAATCATTACCATCTGCTGATACATGGGGACAGCATAGGTAGCTCCATCCATTTCAAAGAAATTCGCTCCTGCAACTTTATCGAAAATAGAATCGGGAACAAAACCATTGAGATCTTTAAGAATACCTGAACTACCAAATGTTCCAAGATCACTAATACCAACAAAGATAATGTCAGCAGGATTAACCTTTCCTGCAGCTGCCTGCATAACTTTTGTTTTTAGATCGGCACCCTTCAGAGTTGATACCTCAACTTTAATTCCTGTCTTCTCTTCAAATTTAGCAACAAGCTCTTCCGAAGGGGCACCCCAGGAAGGTGTAATGTAAATTAGTTTATCAGGCTTGGGTTCTTCCTTTACTGCTTCCTGTTTCCCGGCTGCAAATGCAGAAATAGAAACAATCATAATAATTAATACTAAAAAAAGTTTTTTCATTTTTTCCTCCAATGTGTTGCGAAATTATAAAGGCAACTCAGGAATATGTCAATAAAAATATTTTTTAATTATTTTTTTTAAAAATGAAAATATATTTTATTCCGACAAACTCATTTTCCAAATTCAAATCACTTCAGGTTAAATTATCCTACTGTCAAATGTTGAAATATTATTTTCTTTTTCTATATTAATCAGCTTATTTAATATTTCCTCCTGCTGACTGAGATTGTAACCAAAAGAGCAGATTGCATTTTCAACTCCATTTATATCTGCATCATAGGGGTTTCTAAGTGCAATCAGTACAAGACTTAAAGAAATTTCAGCCAGTTTTTCTATAAATAATGCCTGAAAAGGTACCAGGTGAGCATTCTCAGTAAAGATAATATTTCGTTTTCCGTTTGAAATACTTAGAAAACCATCTGCTTCTTCTGCTGACAAGTCTCTTCTATAAATTGTAACAGGACAGTTTAAGAGTTCACCTGCCTTTTTTACAACCAATGGTATACTTTCCATATCTTCTTCAACCTGGACTAATCTTGAGGCTTTTACTGCAAAAATATTATCTGCTGCAGTCATTGGAATGAGATTATCAATATTTTTAAGTATTAGTACTGATTCTCTTGAAATCCCATTCATTACTATTCTATTTTGACTAAAATCAGGTTGATTCTTATCAGGGTTAATTGTTTCTCTTTCCAGAAATAGATTTTCAATTCTTTCAGATGACTTCATTATTTTTTCCAGAAAATATTTATCTTGTGTAATTTTTTCTCCCAGATATTTTTTCACTGCTATTTGTTTAGGTCCATTATCACAAAAAGAGAGCATATCCATTCCTGCAGACAAAGTTTTTAAAGCAAGCTCTTCGGGTAAATAAAAATTACTCACTCCTCCCATATTCAAGTCATCAGCAAGAAGAACCCCTTCATATCCAAGTTCACCTCTTATAAGATCTGTTAAAATTTCTTTTGAAACGGTAATGGGTTCTTTGAATGACTGAATGGAAGGGATATAGATATGTGTAGGCATCCAGCTGGGTGCATCTATAGACAGAAAGGGGGCTAGTTCAGTTTTATATAATTCAGACTTTGAAATATTAAGAACCGGCATATCAATATGGGGATCACTTGTAACTCTGCCATTTCCAGGAAAGTGTTTTAAACAGCTGATAACACCACTTTTTTTAAGACCTAAAGAAAATTTAGAGGCATACTCAATTACAATGTCTTTATTATTTGAAAAACTTCTTATGCCTATGGCAGGATTATCAGAATTATTGTTAATATCGACAACTGGAGCCAGATTCCAGTCTATCCCTGCATTCTTCATTTCAGCACCAAGAATTCTGCCAGTAGTATATGCATTATCAGATTTCCCGGACATTGCTAATCCCATAGCACTTGGAGCAATGGAAAACCCATTAGTCAATCTGGTAACTATTCCACCTTCCTGATCAATAGCTATAAGAGGCTTGTATCCAAGAAATTTTGCAATGCTCTTTATAAAAACTGAAATTTGATCCCTATTTTTTATATTTCGTTTAAACAGAATAATTGATCCGGGCCTTACTGAGTCAAGAATTCTTTTTGTAGGATCATCAACTTCAGAAGAAGATAATCCAATCATAAATATTTTTCCTATTAATTCATCCAAGTCCATTTTATAGTTTTACCATAGGTATTGGAATTTTAAAACGATTAATTCATTATGAATGGAAGAAAGCTGTTAATGTTAATAAAATCCTTGCTAATTGGTGCTTATAAAGTTATTATTTCCTACTTTTCTTTGAAGCGGGGGAAACTGTAATGAATGAATTCCTTTTTGGTTTAGAAGTTTTTGCTAAAGATATTAAAATGCTGCAAAGTCTAAAAGGACAGCAGTTAGCTCTTCTGGGACATCCAGCCTCAGTTAATGCATCACTTATTTCCTCTGCAGCTATTGTACAGGAACTGGCAGGAAACTATGGATTTAGCCTGAATTCTCTCTTTGGTCCGCAGCATGGTTTTTATGGTGAAAAACAGGACAATATGGTTGAGAGTGATGATTTTACCGACAAAAGCACAGGCATGATGACTTTCAGCCTCTATGGAAAAACAAGACGGCTAACATCCAAAATGATAGATTCCTTCGATACAATTCTCATAGACCTTCAGGATGTTGGTGTCAGAGTTTATACCTTTCTAACAACACTTTGTTATATTCTGGAAGATTTATCAGAATACAAAAACAAAACCATAATTGTTCTTGATCGTCCAAATCCAACTGGAAGGGCTATAGATGGATTAACCCTTCAGAGTGGGTGGGAAAGTTTTGTAGGGATTGCTCCCATTCCCATGCAGCATGGATTAACCCTGGGTGAATTTGCTTTATGGTACAAAGATGAAAAAAAACTAAACGTTAATCTTTCAGTTATTCCAATGAGAGGCTATATACCGGAAAATATAGCTGATGCATGGCCGGAAAGTCGTATCTGGATACAACCCAGCCCTAATATGCCTGGATTATATACTGTTCGACCATATGCGGGAACAGTAATACTGGAAGGGACTACACTTTCTGAAGCAAGGGGAACTACAAGACCTTTATCAATGCTAGGGCACCCTGATGTAGATTGGAACATTATTATAACATGGTTAACAGAATATGCACATGAAGCTATTGAGGGATGCTTACTACGAAAGGTATTTTTTCAACCGACCTTCCATAAACATGCTAATAGACTAACTCCAGGCCTTGAAATAATTACCGAGGGTAAATTCTACAATCCTCAAACCTTTAAACCGTATATACTTATTGCAAGTATTTTAAAAGCTATTAGACAAAATTATCCAAAACTAAAACTTTGGACAGATCCTCCCTATGAATATGAGTATCAAAAAAAACCTGTAGATGTAATTACAGGAGGAAAATTTTTCAGAGAATGGGTAGAATCGAAAAACTCCTCAATAAGAGAGTTGGATCTTAAAATTAAGTTCGACATCGATCTTTGGAAGAAAAAAACTAAGAAATATTATTTGTATTAGCTATTACTTTCAATGAGATGCATCGATAGAATCCTGCAAATTTAGAATATTGCTCTCTATTAAATCAGGGTAGTAGATCGAAGCAAATTTCATAAGATATAAACTGTCTACAAAATGAGAATCTGAGGAAAAGACTATGGGGACTCCATTTTTTCTACACAAAGCAGTCAATTTTAAATTTTGTATAAGAAATTGGGGAGCCAGATTAATTTCAATTGCCTTAGCACTTGATTTTACAATTTGAAGCAACTCTTTTATATAAGAATCTGAAATATTATCCTGAAGTCCATAATAAGGATGTGAAAGGGAAACAACCAGGGGATCTTTAAGAGCCTTTTCTATACGTTTTAATACCATTCTATTTTTTTTTACATCTTCATGAAGACTTATTATTACAAAATTAAGAAAATCCCTCCAACTATCAGGAAACATAAGTGATCCTTCGGATGAAATATCTGCTTCTATGGATTCATAGATATTAAGATCACTACTTTCTCTCAATTGAAGAATTTGTTTATGGCGGTCTTTAAACTTTTTATTATTTAAACGAAGATTATTCCCAAAAAGAGGAGAATGATCACTAAAACCTATCCATTTATAGCCAAGTTGCTCTGCCAATTTAACAAGCTCATTAAGAGTTCCTGTTCCATCAGAATAAATAGTATGGATATGGAGATCACCCTTAATACTTTGATTCACGGACTTAACTTCATTCCACCATTTTAGAATCTGCTTAGATTCTTTACTATTACCTAATAAATCAAGATACTTATTCATCATAAGTAATGAAAGATGCTTTAGCCTATCTGCTTTACTCTCCCCCTTGTATAACCGGCCTGCAGCCCCGTAACCACCTTTTTGAATAAAAGAAACAGCTTCATCTATGTATTTTTCACTTACTCCTGAAATTGTCAAAAACTGATGGTAATCATGGATATCCATAGATACTTCCTTTGAAGTAAAAATTATTTTCATTTTTCCCACTACATTATAGCATTTTTTTTTAAACTGTATTAAGATTACAGTCTATAGGAGATATAATGCTTCATCTAGATACAATAAGTACCGAACAGGTAAATCCAAACTCTCATAATATTGATGCAAAAAGTACGCTTGAAATATTGGAAATTATTAACTCAGAAGATCATAACATCCCTGGTGCAATAAGAAAAGAACTTGAAAATATTAAAATACTTGTAGATTTAGTAGTAAAAGCTTTTAAGAATAACGGCCGTCTTTTCTATGTAGGTGCCGGAACCTCCGGCCGCCTGGGAATGCTTGATGCCGCGGAATGTCCTCCAACTTTCGGAACTGACAGGAAAATGGTTCAGGGCATAATAGCTGGTGGAAATGAAGCATTAATTAAAACAGTAGAATGGATAGAAGACAGCAAGAGCGATGGAGATAAAGCTCTTTTGGAAAAAGGTATTACTTCAAAAGATATTCTAATTGCTATAACTGCCAGCGGACATGCTCCCTTTGTCATGGGAGCAATGGAAAGAGCCAAAAAAGCAGGTTCTGTTGTAGGTCTTATTATATGCAACACAACAAATAAGGATTTCCCGAATACAGACATTAAAGTGGCTGTAGATGTAGGACCGGAAATACTAACAGGATCAACACGGATGAAAGCTGGAACTGCCCAGAAAATGATTTTAAATATGATAACTACAACCGCAATGATAAAACTTGGAAAGGTATATAATAATCTAATGGTTGACCTTATGCCTGTTAATAATAAGCTTATACACAGATCAAAAAAAATTATTACCATGGCTACAGGGTGCAGCAGTATAACTGCAGAAAAAATATTTGCAGCATCAGGAAATAATCCCAGGATTGCTATAATAATGATACTTCTGGATACAACAAAAGAGACAGCAGAAATCCTTCTAAACAGGAATGAGGGAAGAATTAGTCTGGCTGTTCAAAATTATAAAGGATAATATTAAGATGGAAATAGTTGTATTAATAAAACAGGTTCCGGAAACAGATAACCTCGCTATAGATGAAGAAACCGGTACAGTCATTCGATCAGGAGTAGAATCTATTGTAAACCCCATAGATCTCTATGCCCTGGAAGCCGCTTTCCAATTAAAGGAAAAAAATAAAAATACGGGTATAACTGTAATTACTATGGGTCCTGAAAGTGCAGAAAGATCACTTAGAGAAGCAATCTCTATGGGAGCTGATAAGGCAATTATACTATCCGATAAGCATTTTGCCGGATCTGATACATATGCAACTTCAATAATACTAAGTAAAGCAATTCAAAAACTTGATAGCTTTGATCTGATACTTTGTGGAGAAAAAGCTACTGATGGTGATACAGGCCAGGTAGGACCGGAAGTTGCAGCTCAGCTAGAGCTACCAGTAGTGTCTTTTGTATCACATATAGAAATTCATGACAGCAGTTTACTATTTGAAAGAATAACAGAAAGCAGCTTTGAAACAATACAGGCAAAATTTCCTGTTACAGCAACCATAACAAAGGCAGTGGGAGAACCACGGCTGCCAACACTTTCCGGTAAAAAAACAGCTAAAACTGCAATTATTCAAAAATTTGTGTTCAATGATCTGAAACCTGATCCTGATTCAATCGGTATAATGGGATCACCTACACGTGTAGTTAAAATTTCTAAACCATCTATCCAAAGAAAGTCACAAATTCTTACACCTAAAACAGAAAAAGAAATAGAAGATGCCGCAGAACAACTTATTAACTTTCTGGTAGAAAAAGAACTGTTACAAAAAGGTAAAAAATATGCCAAATAAGAAGATATGGATTTTAGCCGAAACAGAAGAGAAAAAACTTAAAAAAGTCTCTTATGAGTTACTGGCATGGGCAGCTTCTCTGGCTAAAAGGGATTTTTTGGAAATAGTTGCACTACTACCCGGAGAATCTGATAATCCCGAGGATCTGTTTAAATACGGTGCTGACCGGGTATTGCATATAGATACCCCCCTGCTTAACAATTTTCTACCGGAACCCTGGTATAAAGCAATTACTTTTCTGATAAAAAAAGAGGATCCTGATGTATTTCTTGCAGCTGCAACAAGTACAGGGCGTACTATAATGCCGTATATAGCAGGGGGACTCGGCACTGGACTGACAGCTGATTGCACTTTGCTTAAACTGGATCTTAATGACGGGATTCTCTATCAGACAAGACCAGCTGCAGGTGGGAATATTATGGCAACCATAAAGACTACAAAAGGCCGTCCTCAAATGTCGACAGTAAGACCTAATTCTATAAAAATCTGCTTAAGCAAATCTTTAAAACAATCTGTTGTAGAAAAAGTGAAAATTAATGACAATCTTCTTGAATCAAACTTAACTTTTTTAAATAGAAAAGCTTTTGATACCAATTCAGATGATATCCAGGAAGCAAAAATAGTAGTTGCAGGAGGTAAAGGGCTGAAAAAAGCATCAAACCTCACAATTATTAAAGATCTTGCGAAACTACTTAATGCAAATATGGGGGCCTCCAGAGAGGCTGTTGACAAAGGATGGGTTGGTTATCCAAATCAGGTGGGATTGAGTGGAAAAACAATTACTCCGGATCTATATTTTGCACTGGGAATATCAGGGGCAATACAACATATTGCAGGAATGCAGACTTCAGAAACAATAGTAGCTGTAAATAACGATCCGGATGCACAAATTTTTGCTCTTGCTGATTTTGGAATTGTATGTGATCTATTCAGCTTTCTTCCCGTATTTATAGAAAAACTAAATAAATTCAAGGAAGGTAGTAATGATAGATACTAATAATAAGAGATATGGACAAATAACAAAATTTGAAGTAAATAATTTAATTAAAATATGTGGAAAAAGGTCTGTCATTTATAACAATTTAGAAAAACTTGAACCATACTCTCATGATGAAGTAGCTGAAAAATCATATTTTTCCATACCCGAACTTGTATTAAAACCTTCTACCACCAAAGAAATTTCAGAAATTATGATACTGGCAAATAAAAAGAAAATTCCGGTAACACCCAGAGGTGCAGGAAGCGGCCTCTCCGGCGGCTGTATACCAGTCTATGGAGGCATTGTTATATCCCTCGAAAAAATGAACAGTATTGTCGAAATAGATACTGAAAATATGATGATTACAGTTGAGCCAGGGGTTGTAACAAATACAATAAATGAAGTCTTAAAAAAGGACGGTTTATGGTTTGCAGGATATCCAATGAGCCTTGAAAGCTGTTTTATTGGTGGAAATGTTGCAGAAAATGCAGGAGGAGGAAAAGCTATTAAGTATGGAGTTACATCCAGATATGTAACAGGACTTGAAGTTGTACTTCCAACTGGTGAAATACTTAATTTGGGAGGAAAATTAAGAAAAAATGTAACTGGATACGATCTTATTCATCTTCTTACCGGTTCAGAGGGAACATTAGGTATTATTACAAAAATAACTCTTTCCCTCATGCCCCTCCCCGGTTCAAGAGCAGCATTACTTGCACTTTTTGGATCTGTTAAAGAAGCAATTTCTGTTGTACCTCAATTACTTTCAGTTGGTAAAATTATTCCTACAAGTATAGAATTTATGGATAAACTTTCATTCCAAACCGCATGTGATTATTTAAATGAGATAATTGACTATAAAAAAGCAGGTGCAATGTTATTAATTGAGATAGACGGCAAAACAGAAAATGAGGTTGCAAGAGATTATGAAACAATCGGGGATATTTGTGAGTCTAAAGGCGCTCAGACAGTCTATGTTGCAGACAATAAAACGACCCTGGACAGAGTATGGAATATACGAAAAAATATTGCAGAAGCATTTAAAATTACCAGTGAACACCAAAGTCTTGAGGATATAGTGGTACCAACAGCCTCAATACCTGATTTTATGGATGATATTGAAAAATTAATATTAAAATATGATATTCTTATTCCCTGCTATGGCCATGCCGGAGATGGGAATATCCATGCAACACCTGTAAAACCTACAAAATGGAATTTAAAAAGATGGAACAAAACTCTTGAAAAACTTCTGCTTGAAATATATTTCTCTGCTGCAAAATACGGAGGAACAATTTCAGGTGAACATGGTATTGGGTCAAAACGTAAGAATTATATTGGAATAAACTTATCTGACAACACAATAGCTCTAATGAAACGCTTAAAAACAGCCTTTGACCCTAACTGGATTCTTAACCCTGGGAAAATATTTCCTACAGATATGGAAGATTATAAAAAATGAAAATTAAATATTTAATAGACAAAAGACTGGAATCAGAATTGTTCCCGGGTATCGTTTTAAAAGTAAATAAGAATGGAAGAGAAATATTTCAGTATACAAGGGGATACAGACAGATTAGTCCTTTTAAAGAAGAAATGAGGACTGATACATTTTTTGATCTGGCTTCTCTTACAAAGCCCCTGGCAACAACACCTGTTGCCCTTACAATTTTTGAAAAAGAAAAAATTGATCTTTCAACCAGCATTGGTAAATTTTTACCCATGCTGCATACTGAAACAAAAAAAATAACCCTTTCCCAACTATTAACCCATTCTTCAGGCTTACCTCCTGTTCCCAATATTTTTAAACTCTTTAAAACAGAAAGTGAAATTAATACACAAACAGCCCTCAAACATCTCTACTCACTTGTTCCGGAAGCTGAACCTGGTTCAGGTATATTATACAGTTGTACAGGATATATTTTTCTTACAAGAATAATTATGGCAATTACGGGAAAGACACTCTCCAGTCTTTTTAAAGAAATAATTACCCAAGCTGCTGGAATTAATTCACTTATATTTAATCCGTCAACCGTAGAAAGAAAAAATACCGCCACCACTGAATACTGCACATGGCGAAAAAGATGGATTAAAGGAGAAGTTCATGATGAAAATTCATTCTGCCTAAATGGTGAAGGAGGAAATGCAGGTCTATTTGGTACAGCTAATGGTATTATGAAATTACTCAATTTAATTACAAATAAAGGGATAATAGGAAAAAAACAGATACTCTCTGAAAAAGTATGCTCATTAATGACTACATGCCAAACTGGAGAAATTAGCCCTAAACGGGGAGCAGGTTTTTTAATGCAGGACACAGACTCTTTTGCAGGAAGCCTTTTTAGTAATAAAGCCTTTGGGCATACAGGTTTTACAGGTACGAGTGTATGGATTGATCCTGTAAAAGAGATCTGTATTGTTGCTCTAACCAACAGAGTTCATTTTGGAAGAGAAAAAACTGCAGAAACAATTAAACAATTTAGAAAAGAACTTCACTCACTTATTCTCAAAGAGCTCTGCTGAAAGGCGGTTTACCATTGTTGTATAAGATAAATTATCCGGTAGAATAATTTTATTTCCATTATATGACAAAAAATGAAAAGGATCCTGTTTGAAAAGCAAGGGGCTGTCCAAATCCACATATTTGCAGAGTGGAGCTATTGAGGCGGCAGCCCTTACACCTATAGAAGATTCAACCATTGAACTTAGCATTACCGCCAATCCATTTTTGTGAGCTGCTTTAATTAACGATAGAGCCTTTATTGGACCACCGCTTTTTGCAAGCTTAATTACAAGTCCTTTTACAGAAGG